>CAZBLL010000291.1:0-1502 GCA_964492625.1 uncultured Synergistaceae bacterium | reverse complement strand
GCCGTATAGGCTACCACCGGCCTGAGAACCATAATACCCGGGCCGTCGAATCCGGCTGCAATCATTCCTCTGAAAAAACGACTCATGTCAGGCCAGCCTCCTTAATCCAGTTCCTTGAAAACCCCGAGAGGATAGTAGGGAATCATCTGGTTGACTGTCCATTCGAACGACTCCACGGGCTGCATTCCCCAGTTGGTGGGACAATTCGAAAGCACTTCTACAAAGGAATAACCTTTCCCGTCGATCTGATTCTGGAAAGCCTTCTTTATGGCCTTTTTCGCCTCGATGACATATTTCGGCTTGGCCACGGATACTCTTGTAATGAAAGCCGGTGTCTCCAGTGTTGACAGCAACTCGCACATCCGCATCGGGTAGCCTGCAAGTTCCGGGTCCCTGCCGAAGGGGCACGTCGTAGCCTTCTGGCCGATCAGGGTCGTTGGGGCCATCTGGCCGCCGGTCATTCCATAGATAGCGTTGTTGATGAATATGGTGGTGAGTTTTTCTCCCCTGTTGGCGACATGGATAATCTCCGCCGTTCCGATGGAAGCAAGGTCGCCGTCGCCCTGATAGGTAAATACCACCTTATCCGGCCTGGTTCTCTTTATGCCCGTCGCCAGCGCCGGAGCTCTTCCGTGAGCCGCCTCGCAGAAATCAACATCGATGTAATCGTACATAAGAGCAGCGCATCCCACGGGCGCAGTCCCTATGGTATCGTTCTGGATACCCAGTTCGTCTATAACTTCACACAGGACGCGGTGCGTTATCCCGTGTCCGCACCCGGGACAGTAATGGGTGTGAACATTCTTCATCCACGAAACCGGACGCTTATAGATACAGGTCTCTTTCATCGCCTGAGCACCTCCCTGCTTTTAGCGGATTGCGCAGATCTGCTCCTCGATCTCTTTGACCGAGGGAGCGATACCGCCTGCATGTCCAAAGAAGGAAACGGGGGCGGATCCGCAGACCGCCGCCTGTACGTCTTCGAGCATCTGACCCATGTTCATTTCGACCACGAGGACATGCTTTACCGAAGACGGCATATTTCCGAGCTTATCCTGAGGAAACGGGTAGAGCGTAATGGGGCGGAACATGCCAACTGCGACCCCGCGCTCTCTGAGATTGTCCACGGCCGAGCGGGCGATCCTGGCAGTGGTGCCGTAGGCGGCTATCACTGTTTCGGCGCCTTCCATCATGTATTCCTCGAAGCGTACTTCTTTCTGCATGGCCTTGTACTTTTCCTGCAATTTGATGTTGTGGTTTTCGAGATCCTCAGGTTTGAGGTAGAGACTTTTCAGAAGGCTGCGTTTGCCTCCGCGTTCCGGCATGCAGCCCAGGGCCCATGCGTTGCGGTCAGGAACCTGGCTGGAATGCTCCCTGATCTCCACGGCTTCCATCATCTGGCCCATGAATCCGTCAGCGAGTATCATGACCGGGTTCCTGTAGTTAAGCGCCAGGTCAAAAGCTTCCTGGGTCAGGTCCACAGGCTCCTGCAGCGTGCTGGG
>CAZBLL010000290.1:0-1529 GCA_964492625.1 uncultured Synergistaceae bacterium | reverse complement strand
GGTTTCGCCATGTTTTCCGACGCCGATGATACACGAGGCCGGATCGTGCTTCAGGAAGATCGTTTCGCCATATTTCTCTCTGTAGTGACAGCTTATAAGGATATGCCTGCGCAGGACGTGAGCCGCGGAGATGCGGAAGTCGAAACGCGGGATGTCGTCAGCGCACTTTCCTCTATCATCGAACATCTTAAGCTTAGGGACTCCCTGATACAGATGTCTTCCGGTTCGGCGGGTGTTTCGCTTCAGATGGAGGGGCTCTTCGCGAAAGAGCTTTCCACGTTCATCCAGGAAACCGAACGAATTGGCCTTTTTGCTGACGCCGCTGAAATATCAACGCTTGCAGCGGAGGGGACCCGGCTGTTTTCGGCGTCATTCCATTTTGGAGAAAGACCATGAAAAAGAATTTCGCAAGAATCGCCCTCTTTGCATGTCTTTTTTTAGCCGGAATCACCCTGGGTATACTTCTGTTTTCTCCGTGGGCCGATCTGTCAGAGAGCGGTCTTATCAGGGCCTCGGCCAGGGTAGCGCATTACGGTGGCGACCTTGCCTGGTCGAAGCCCCGCGATACTCATTTTCCTGGAACCGGAGCGAGGTATGGTTCAATAAATCTCAGTTTCGGCTTTGCCGGTATAAAGATCGATGATGTTCTGGTTCGCTTCAGACCGTTTGCCAGCCTTTTGTCCTGGGGGGCTGTCGTCCGTTTAGACTACGCACATGGTTTCCTGACCCTTCCGGGTAGGGACTCCCTGGTTCTGGAAAGGGGAGATGTCTGCCTGATTGCCAGAGAAACAGAAGTGAGGGTGAAGGATATATGCATCCGGGGCGACATTACAGCTGATGGTCATGCCACCCTTACCTGTGACTCGGGGAATGTAACGGATGTCGACATTCTTTTTTCGTTCCCCGAAAGCCTCTTGCCGCTGATCGAAACCGTAACCCGCGGAATTGGTGAACTGAACAGAAAGAAAGGCGGATGGAGGCTTAAGACACGATGAAAATGTCAAGGGTCTTCAGAATCAGAGCAAGGGATTCCCTGGGGTGGATTGGGCAATCTCGTAACGCCGTTCTCATTGTTGCGTGCTTATCTGTTTTTTTTCTGGGATGCCTGGCTGGATGGTTTGCCGGAGGGGTGGTGTATGTTTACCTCAGCGCCCAAAAGACTGAAATGATGGAAGCGGTTTTGCAGAACCGGAAACCCGCGCCGTCCACCGAAGCGGAACGCCCGTCGATGGTGGATAGCCTTTCTGTTTTCGTGGAAGCGGATCCGTTCGCTGTCCCCGCAGGTTCCGTGAACGACTTAGAGCCGCAACCTGTGGAAACGGTGATCCTGACCGAAAAGGATATGAAGGTCTGGGGCACCATTCCCGGGATAGGAGCCTGGCTCGAAGTCGGAGACAGGAACAGATTTGTTCTGGTAGGACAAAAGTTCGCCGGATATACCCTTGAACTTGTGCAAAGAGACAGGATCGAACTTTCACGGGGAGGAAAGAAATACCTGCTGAACCTTCTGGATTCCAAAGCCCCGAGGG
>CAZBLL010000289.1:0-1558 GCA_964492625.1 uncultured Synergistaceae bacterium | reverse complement strand
AGAGAACTTGGCCTGCAGAACCTTTCAAGACGCCGGACATCCGAACTGCTGCGGCTTGTATCGGGGCAGTCGGGAGGATGGCGCTTTCAGTGGGAGAAAAGTCTTGAGATCTGCGGGGGCGGAGGCCTGGCTGCTCTGGTGGACACAGATGCTTCGTTCGGAGACGGGAGCAGCCTGAAGATTGACATTAGCCCGGAGCAGGATCACTTTGAATGGAACGGGTGGCGTTTTTTATGGTTTCCGGCCGGTGAGTCGCGCGATGCCCGCGCAGGCGACTGGAACATGACCTTTCCGTCTGGTTCCAGTAACGAAATAAGGTGTTGCTCCCTGGCGGAAAGCCGTATTTTTGCACGACATCCGAGGATACCTTTCTGGGCCAGAGAAAACTGGCCGGTTGTGATGGTCGGTAATATGGCGTGGTCCCCGCTGGCGGGGCGCCGGACGACGGGAGCCAGGGACGGGAACAACGATATGCTGAGATTGACAGCCGTGCCCCCTAAAAGCCCTGTTTCTCTTGAGGAGTGATTGTTTTTGAAATACGTGCTTGGAGATGTTCTGGTTCCCCGTAGCCGGATAGAACAGGAAACTGAAAGAATAGCGCGGGAAATTGGCGATTATTACAGCGGCCGTCAGCTCACGTGCGTGGGAGTTCTTAAGGGTTCGGTGATCTTTCTGTCCGATCTGGTGCGCAAGATACCGGAAACTGTTGACGTCGAGCTTGATTTCCTGAGTGTGTCATCCTACGGTAGTTCCACCAAATCCAGCGGGGTCGTGAAGATCAACAAGGACCTCGACTGCGATATTTCGGGTAAAAACGTGCTTATTATAGAAGATATCGTGGATACAGGATTGACACTGGCCTATCTTATGAATATCCTGCGGGAGCGCTCGCCGAATGATATCGGTGTCTGCGCCCTTCTCGACAAGCCCTGCCGAAGGAAGGTTCCCGTTGATATTCGGTTCAGAGGCCTGGAGATTCCGGATGAATTTGTCGTAGGTTACGGCCTGGATTTCGATGGAGGCTGGAGAAACCTTCCGGAAATATATTCGATGCGACACGTCGGCCGCGGCGGGTGCGCCCGCCGACAGACGGCGGAAAGGTGGGAAAGTATTGGGACGAATGGCTAAAAACCTGGGACTGTATCTGATACTGATAGTTCTTGTCGTAAGCCTTGTAAATGCATTTCTTTCTCCAGTTCAGGGTCCCGATGAGTATCAACCTGTCAGTTACAGTGATTTCCTTTCCTCCTACAGGGCGGGAACCGTGCGCTCGGTTTCCATCCAGGGGAACTCGATTCAGGGGACAATGGCGGATGGAACACGGTTCAGGACCTTTGCGGTGGGCGTAGGCGATCTTGCCCCGGAGCTTGCCGACAAAGGCGTGAACGTGGAAGTGGTGCCGCCGGAAGAGCCGCCGTGGTGGGCGGCAATGATGTCGTCGCTGTTTCCGACGCTGCTGTTGATAGGCGCATGGATATTTATCATTTATCACATGCAGGGCGGAGGCAACAAGGTGATGAGCTTCGCCAAAAACAAGGCCAAGCTCTTTATGGACAAC
>CAZBLL010000288.1:0-1565 GCA_964492625.1 uncultured Synergistaceae bacterium | reverse complement strand
GCCCACGGCCATACCGTTGACCAGTGCAAACGTAATAAACATCACCGCAAAAGTGAGAGCCATGGCGGCCATGGCGGTTTCTCCAAGCCAGGCAACGGACACCGTATCCACGAGGTGAAACAGCGTATGGAAGAACATCGAAAAAATAGAGGGCAGGGCAAGACGGAAAAGTGTAGAAGGAACAGGCCCCGCACCCATATCGACCTGGCGTTTTTTCAGCAGGGTCATGAATGGCCTCCCTTCAGAGGGTCAATGCATTGTAACCACTGTGGGAGGTAATGGCAACGGCTGCTCAGGGCCAGCGGTGAAGCATTGTGGAAACGCTTTTAGGCGAAACTCCCAGCCTTCGGGAAAGGGTTTCCAGCCCCCGGCCGCCGTGGCCGGTGACCAGTGAAACGTGGCGCCTGGGGAGCGTCCACGGTCCGCCGGGTTTTACATGGCAAAGCTCGGCGGACAAAGCCTCTATCCTGGCAAGTTCTCCCATGGCCGGGTGATGCGGCCCGGCAAGGACTCCTTCGGCCAGCGACGTTGTTTCGTGGAGCCCGGTTCTCAGTATCGTGAAACCCAGCCTGCGCGCCAGAAATATCATGTCCCCGGCCGTTCGGGCAGTTTCGTCCACGCCGGGTGGGTCCCATTCGCCGTTTTTCCACAGGGCGGCGAGGGCGGTTTTTTCGAGCACAAGGCAGGGGTACAGCCTGAGCATCATGTCGGATGCGCTCTTTATCTCGGCCAGGCGATAAAGGTCGTTCATGCAGCTCTCGCGATGTTGTCCCGGGAGGCCGGTCATCAATTGCGCTCCGGGGAGGAACCCCCTGTCCATCAGAAGGCGCAGCGATTCAAGGACCTGTTCGGCCGAATAGCCCCTGTTGCACGTTGAAAGCACCGCGTCGTCCAGCGACGTAACTCCTAGTTCAAGGGCGCAGACCGGATATTTTTCGAGAAGGTCCAGAACTTTGTCCGAGATGCAGAGAGGATGAGTGGATATACGTATCCTGCCGCCGTTCTTGGCCGAAACCGCGGCGTCAAGGAAACGGATCATCAGATCCGGGTCAAAACAGGTGAAGCTGCCCCCGAAGAAACAGATTTCCCTGGGGCCGTCGGCGCTGTTTACGGATAACCGCACGTCGTCGGGAGTAAGAGCGCCGCTCTCACCGGTAATAGTGTTCTGGTTGCAGTAGATGCAGCGATGAGGGCACTCGCGCATGGAAAAAAAGAAGGGGAGGCGTTTCAACAGGCGTTCCCCCCGGTCCATTCGGATTGTATGGAGGCCCACGCAAACATGTCGGCCTGGTGTTCAAAGCTTGTCATCGGCGTGGCTGTAAGAGACCAGAAATCCTCCCCCCTGCTGTGATACAGGAGGTGATAAAGCTCGTCAAACAGGGCGAAACGTCTCCACAGCAGCGGCAGGCAGCGGTTGACATATATCCTTGCCCTGTCGGCTCTGGCCACGTGAAGGCCCCAGAGGTTTTCCGAAAGCGGAACGTGCTGCAGCTCAATGGTTTTTCCCAAAAACGATTCCGCCTGCACGAGAATGCCGCACTCGTCGAGATCCTACCGCTGTTTCG
>CAZBLL010000287.1:0-1619 GCA_964492625.1 uncultured Synergistaceae bacterium | reverse complement strand
AATGGGAAAATCGCGACACGGCGAGAAGGATGCTGGTTCTGGCCCGCGAGGCGGCCCCGGGGCTGTTCGGAATCGCCGGGCCCGACTGTGCTGTCAAAGGTGAATGCAGTGAAGCCAGACCCTGCGGGCGCCCCTACGCGGATATAGAGGAGGTTCTTGGTGATTCGACGCTTTTTTAACCGGTTGGCGAAAATGCCTGCCGTTTTGTTCCATGCGGCCGAAAGGGAGATCCCCGTGGGCGGCCAGGCTGTTATCGAGGGTGTACTTATGCGTGGACCCCGGCGTTGGGCTCTGGCGGTACGCGACAGCAATAAACAGATACAGAAGGAAGAATGGCCTTTGCGGCCCTGGGCTTCGCGCAGACCCTGGAGTTTACCCGTGCTGAGAGGAATGGCGACCATGGCCGAAATGCTTGTTGTGGGAATGAAAGCACTTTCCCGCTCGGCGAGTATAGCCCTTGGTGAAGAAGAATCGGTGGGTTTCTGGGAAATAGCCGTGACCTTTATTGTGGCTATTGTTGCAGTCGTGGGCCTTTTCATTGCGCTTCCCGTATGGGTTTCGGATATGGGGCACAGGTTTCTGGGAGGAGGTCCCGTTGTAAAAAACCTTCTGGAGGGTATTGCAAGAGCGTTTGTTTTCGTAGGCTATGTGGCGGTTATCGGACTGTGGGGAGATATCCGAAGGGTCTTTGCCTATCATGGAGCCGAGCACAAGACAATAAACGCCTGGGAAGCGGGAGCCGACCTTGACCCTGCATCAGTCTCGACTTTTTCGCGTATCCATACAAGATGCGGTACGTCATTTCTTCTGGTTGTGGTGGCCGTAAGCGTAGTGGTCTTCGCTATTGCGGGCGAGGGTGGCATTGCATGGAGAATTGGAACAAGAGTGCTTCTTCTCCCGCTGGTAATAGGAGTTTCCTACGAAATAATCAAGGCCTGCAGCAAGTCGAAAGGTTTCGGAAGATATGTAATGAAACCCGCTCTGTGGCTGCAGTACCTGACCACGAGAGAACCCGATCTTGAACAGATCGAGGTCGCGGTAGTGTCGCTACGCCTTGCCCTTGCCGAGGCGTATCTGTCCGAATAGATATTTCCCGAAAGGGGAGGTCTGGATTTTGGATCTTTCCAGAAAACTCGAAGAAGTAGAGAGCACGTTCAACGAGCTTGAACAACAGATGGCGGATCCCTCGGTCATTTCGAACCCCGGAGAGCTGCAGAAGATCGCGAGGCGGCATTCGGCGCTTTCGGAGATCGTTGAGGTCTACAGAAAGTACCGTGACGTCAAAACCAGCCTGGATGAAGCCCGTGGGTTGTCTCATGGTTCAGATCCCGAACTGGGGGAACTGGCCAGAGAGGAAGTAAGAGAACTGGAGCCTCAGCTCAAAGAACTGGAAGAGGACCTTACTGTACTGCTGCTTCCCAGGGATCCACATGACGACAAAAATGTTATCGTCGAAATTCGAGGAGGCGCGGGAGGCGACGAGGCCGCGCTGTTTGCCGGTGATCTGTTCAGGATGTACAGCCGTTTTTCAGAAAAACACAGCTGGAAAACAGAAATTATGACAAGCAACGAAACCGGAATAGGCGGCTATAAGGAGATAGTGTTCAAGATCGACGGCG
>CAZBLL010000286.1:0-1629 GCA_964492625.1 uncultured Synergistaceae bacterium | reverse complement strand
GAGTCTCTGCTCGAGTTGCCTGAGTTCAGACTCATACCTCAATTGGAAAAGACTGCACTTTCGCTACCTGAATTTACATCGGTTTTCGGTGAACGTTCAATCCCCCGTTTTGACGTTGTCCAGCGCCCTTTTGAAAGCGCTCATGGTCTCCTCCGCAAACAGGTAGAAAACCACTTCCCGGAGCGCTGTATCCGTCTCTTCCTGGAGATACCAGGCCACCTCTTCCAGCATGGCGCGAGCGCAGGCGTCCACGGGAAACCCCCCAACGCCGGTGCCGAATGCCGGAAACGCCACACTCGCTATGGATAGTTCGTCGCATTTGTACAGAGAGTTCTGCGTAGCTGAGCGGATGATCTTTTCGTCGGTCACAAGATTCTGCCCCATTACGGCGGCGTGTATCACATAGCGTGTATCCAGGTTCCCTCCATCCGTAACGACGGCCTCGCCCACATGTATGGGCCCCCTGCCAACGGCTTCGCTCTCTATAGACGAGCCTCCCCGGCGCTTTATAGCCCCGGCTACTCCGGCGCCCATCCACAAGTGATTGTTGGCGGCGTTGACGACCGCGTCTCCTGTAAACCCAGTTATGTCACCCTGTTCCAGGCTGATACGGGTCTTTCCTATCTCCCTGCGGGCAACCATGTTTCTCTCCTCCCAGCGTTCAGCTTCGTTTTCTCTCACTGCACAAGTATAAAGGAAAACACCGCTGCGGTAACCGCATTGGGGAACTTTCAATAAAAAAAGGGCCGCCAGAAGACGGCCCCGCAATTATGACGTTTTGGCTTTTTTCTAGTAGGCCCTGGCGAACACAGCCAGAGGAGCGTCTTTGGCGCCGGTGTAGATGCATGTCCCCTTTTCCGTGTTCCCCATGGGGAAGCAGCGTATCGTGGCGCCGGTTTCTTCCTTGATTTTTTTCTCTTCGGCTCTTCCACCTCCCAAGAAAGCCTCTACGGAACCGCCCTTCCCCTTGAGAACCTTCTTCATGGATTCGTAGTTATCCACCCTTACCGTGTTTTCCTTTCTGAATTCAAGAGCTTTCAGATACAGGTTCTCATGAATGGCCTCAAGAATCTTTGGAAGCTCATCCGCAACCTGATCCATGGGTATCCGTATTTTCTCCCCGGTATCCCTGCGTACCGCAGTAACAACTTTCTGCTCGAGCTCTTTTTCGCCCAGTTCAAGTCTAAGGGGTACGCCACGCTGCAGATGGTAAAAGAAGCGATCTCCCGGGCGCATGTGGAACTGTGTATCCACCGCGACCTTTCTTTTGCCGACTACGGCGTTGAGAGTATCGGCCAGTTCGCGGGCCTTTGGCAGCAGTTTGTTTTCCATGATGTCGCTCTCGGGACTGATCGGTACTATGACGGCCTTCACGGGGGCGACCCTCGGCGGGATAATAAGCCCGTCGTTGTCGGAGTGCGTCATTATAATGGCGCCTATAAGACGTGTAGAAACACCCCAGCTTGTGGTCCAGGCGTCTTCCAGTTCGCCGTCTTTGTTCTGGAAGTTGATCTCGAATGCTTTGGCGAAATTCTGCCCGAGGAAATGGCTTGTTCCCGCCTGCAGGGCCTTGCGGTCGGTCATCATTGCTTCGCATGTATAGGTGTTGTCGGGGCCGGGGAATCGTTC
>CAZBLL010000285.1:0-1660 GCA_964492625.1 uncultured Synergistaceae bacterium | reverse complement strand
CCCCTGAAAGGGCCGCGTGGAAGGCCTCGGTTACAGAAGCAAAGCTGTTGCTGCGGGATAAAACAATATTGCCGGATATCATCAATGCGATACAGAAAAAGTGTCCGGAAATATGTGTTTACGAGACTGGAAAGCCGGGGTCGGAGCCCCTGCCTGCGGAGTGCGAATCCGGGGCCAACGATTCCGGCTCGCCCGACGATGAAAAGATCATCATCTTTACGTCGGGAACAACCGGAGATCCAAAGGGCGTTGTGCTGACCCGGGGCAACTACGAAACCAACGCGGCGACATTCACCGACTTTTTCGAGACTCCGCGCTTTGAACCCATTCATCTTGTGATGGTCAACCCTTTACACCACGCCAATTCAAGCGCCATGTTCGACTGGCTTTTTACGGAGCCCGACGCGGTGATACATCTGTTGCCCAAGTACACAACTCCCTACTGGCGTATTCTTGCAGAGGCCGCCGAAAACGCGCCGGGTCTGGTGATAGCTCCGGGTGTTTCGCGCCATTTCGACTTTCTGGAGGAGCTGGCCGCAAAAGGCAATCTGCCTATTGACGAGACGAGACTCCGTGAGGCTCTGTCGAGGGTGATTTTTCTGCTTGGCTCGGCGCCTGTGGGTCCCACCACGGTGGAAAGGCTTGTTCGATGGACGGGCAGACCGCCGTTGGTAAGGTTTGGGTCTACTGAAACGTGTCTTCAGGTAATGGGAACTCCTCTGGCGATGGACAAAGACCAGATGATGGAGTCTTTCAGGGCCGGATGGGAAAGGAGGCCGTCGCCCGGCTACTTTATCGGCAGGCCGCATTCGCCCCATACCAGAGTCGATGTCGTAAAGAGTGTTGACCCCTCTGACGACGGGTATCTTGAGCCCTGTGGCCCCGGCGAAGAGGGCAGACTGGTGGCGGGAGGCGGCAACGTAATGCGCGAATATCTGGGCGCTCCCGAAGCTACTGGCGATGTGCTGCGCGACGGATGGTATCTGGGTTTCGGCGATGTTGGTTTTTACCTTGTAAACCCGGGCGATGGACAGAGAGATTTTTACTGGCTGGGCCGTGAATCTGCTCTGGTCATCAAGGGGGGCGCAAACTATGCTTGTGACCAGATAGCCGCGGAACTGGAGCGCTTTGTCATGGAGCGCTACTGCCTGAAACAGGGTTCTTTCGACCTGGCCGTGGTAGGTGTGCGGCTGGAAAGCGAACACGAGGACACCTGCTGCGTCACCCTGGATGTGTCCGGCATGAGCGAAGATATCGCGCGTGATATAGAAGCCACTTTCATAAAGGAGGCCGCAGGGGCCGTTTCCAAAGGCGCAAGGCCGCAGCGTCTGCGATTTGGCCCCGTTCCACGCAATTTTAAAGGTGCGGTCAAAATAGGGGAACTCAAAAAGACATGGCTGGAAGAATGAACGGCAAGGTGTGGGGCGGAAAAGGCAGCAGACAGCAATCAGCTATCAGTGGGCAGGAAAAGCCTGTCATTCCGAACGGTTCCAGGTGAGGGATCTCGGGTTTGTTCTTGACTTCGCGGTTCACGATTTACGGTTGGCGGTTTACGAAAGCCCGAGATTTCTACCCTGCCGCTTCGCTCGGGGCACGCCGTCACTACGCTAACGCTTCGTATCGAAATGACAACGAAGAGTTTCCGGGCCCGACCATCCGT
>CAZBLL010000284.1:0-1670 GCA_964492625.1 uncultured Synergistaceae bacterium | reverse complement strand
GTGGGCGTTGACGCAGTAAATGGTGAGCGCCTGATCCAGCGTCAGCTTTTGCCCGGGCAGCCAGCCGCCTTCGGGGTTTCCATTGTCGTCAACGCGATTCATGGCGGCCCATACGCCTCGCCAGGGGTTGGTGGGCTCCACCGGGTTGTCGCTGGAGCCGGTTACGGTGAGCCCGGTTTCCATCATGCTGCGCCATGCGTAGGCCCAATGCATGCGTTCTTCTCCCACACGGTCCCCGGCTATCCATATGTCGCTGGGAACAAACGAGGGCTGTATATCGCAGACTGCGCCCAGTCGCTTGAGTTTTTCCATCTGGTCGGGCCTGCAGACCTGCAGGTGAACTATCCGGTGCGGCAGCCCGCAGGAGTTGGGTCCCGTTTCCGTTGCCTTTTCGGCGGCCGTTATGAACTGGTCTATGGCGGCATCTCCTATGGCGTGGACCTGCGCCTGTATGCCCCGGCTGTGGGCCTCGCAAAGCATGTCGTTCACCTGCTCCTGCGTGTGGTTCAGCGTGCCCCTGTTAGACGGCTCGTCAGCGTAATCAAAGGTCATCGCCGCCGTGCGGCCGCCCAGAGAGCCGTCGAGGAACATCTTGTACCCTCCGTACCGGATCCACAGGTCCCCATAGCCGCTTTGCCTGCCGTCGTCGAAAAAACTGTCGTGGTAGGACACCACCCGCAGGGGGAGTTGGTCTTTGGACCTCAGGGCTTGCAGGGCCTGCATGTTCTCGCCCAGTCCGTAAGAGTCCGCGCTGCACGGGTGGATAGAGGTAAAACCCTCCGCGGCCATTTTTCTGCAGGCAGCCAGAATAGCCTTTTCGTCGTTTTCCCCCCCGTAAAGTGTCTGCTTCATTATCTCTACTACCGGGTTGGCGGCGTTTTCGTGAAGCACACCGTCGGGTTCACCCCGCTCGTCGAGCCGGACGCCCTCCCGCCCGGTCCCGGAGTTGATTCCGCCGAGCGACATCGCCCTGCCGTTGGCGACGTGGATATGAGCGCATACCCTGAGCAGCAGAACAGGGTTGGGAACGCCGAGAGCCTCTATATCGGCCATGGTAGGCAGCCGTTTTTCCGGCCACGCGGAGTTGTCGAACCTTACCCCATAGACCCATTCGTCGGGTTTCAGCGAAAGAGCGCGACCTCGCACCATTTCCATGGCCTCGGCCAGAGAGGATGCTTCCTTAAGGGAGAGCGCGCTCATCTGGCGGGCCGAAGACGTCAGGTGGAGATGGGCGTCGGTGAATCCGGGGAGAAGCGAGCGGCCCTGCAGGTCTACGGAAACGGCTTTCGGCGCCGTTTCATGCGCCTCAACCTCTTCGGATGTTCCAACCGCCAGTATGCGCCCGTCCTTTATAAGGACCGATTCTGCGCGGGGTCTGCGGGGGTCGCCCGTCCAGACGTTTCCATTCTTCAAAAACAATGCTGGTGTCATTTCGCACCTCCTGAATACATACTTCACCGACAGCATACACCAGAGAAAGATGTTCCTGAAGTCCCATTCCAGCCCCGGGTTCCTCTTTTAGGAAAACATTATTCGCTATGCTGGTAAGCTGTTTCGTATTTAGCGTATACGATTTGACTTGTAGGATATTTTCTGACAGCATTTGGTAAATGAGTGTTTGGCCTCATCGCACTTGCCTAAGGATAGTAGGATAAAGTCGCCTGTCGGCG
>CAZBLL010000283.1:0-1676 GCA_964492625.1 uncultured Synergistaceae bacterium | reverse complement strand
ATATTCCGGCGGAAGGTATAGAATATCCTCGAGGTCTCCCTCGGTGAACATGATGCGGAAGCGACCGCTTCGGCCAACTTCGATATTGGTAACGTAGAGTTCGCATTCTTCGCAATCGAAATAGGTCTTCATGTACAGGCGGCACAATTCCCCTGCGCGTTTTTCGATCCCCGCACGAAGGCTGATGTACTGTTCAACTTCCATCTTAAGCATGAAAGGCCCTCCTTATTGAGTTCTCGTCAGGCAGTATAACATACTATCAGGATAAATCGACACCGAAAGACCAGAGATTCTATCCGTGCGTCTCTCTTTTGTGCCTCACCATGCGCCGGGCGACATCCCTGGTAAAGAGCCATCTCGCCGAGCCCAGCGCCGCGAAACCGGCAAGACCCGCCGCCCCCACCCAGGCAAAGACCACGGAAACGCTTCCCATCAGGCCGCCCAGCAGTGGTCCCGACGCCCAGGCCGCATCCTCCGCCGTCATTACTCCGGTAAAAACGGCGTTGCGGTCATGTGGGAACAATTCAGCCGTAAAGGAAAAGATCACCGGCTCCAGCGGGCCGAAACCCACACCGTGCAACAGAGCGAACACCACAAAAAGCCGGCCCGTCATGGAAAACGCCTCTCCCAGGACGGCCGCCGCCATAACGACGAAACACGCTACAACTACACGCCTGGGGTCGCATCGTTCTACCCAAAAGGCCAGCGGCCCCCGCAGGGTCAGAGTGGCCAGCGCGAAGGGAATGAAAAAGGCCGAAACGGGAATGCCCCGCTCAACCAGCAGAAGCGCCATGAAATTATTGGTTACGCAGATTACCATGGCGCCGGAGAACGCCAGCATCAGGAGCCCCCTGAAAGCGGGAACGCTGACAAGCCCCTTCATCGTCACACGGTGTTTCGAAACCGCTCTGTACGGTTTAAGGAAAACGGAAAAAAACAGGGAGGTTAAACCCAGAAAAGCCAGTATGGCGTAGAAAATATCTATGCGGCCGTTCATTATTGTTTTTTCGGCTACGGACACCATAAAAAGATATGGGAGCATGGACGTAACACCTAGCCACAATATACCTCTGCGGGCCATTGGAGGCGGAAGCGCCGCGTGAGCGTATACAAGGCTGCCGACAAGCAGCAGCGAAAGAGAAAGACCGTGACACATGCGGCCCAGCACCAGCAGCGGCAGGCTTGAACCGGCCCACGCCATTACGAAAGGCGTTATGAGAAGAAACAGTGACGCAAGCACCAGGGCCGCGCGCGCCGAGAATGTATCGAGAAGCCATTTCACCAGCGGGCGGACCCCCACGACCGTAATATCCATGGCAAACGCCAGGAGGGCGACGCTCATGACACCGTAGCCCCATGCAACCACCTGCAGTGGAAAGGCGAAAAAACAGACCACTGCGCAATGATGGGCCAAAGTCAGCCCAAAGAGCAGCAGGTAATCCCGTTTCCAGCATTCATCGGACTTTCCGTTGAAACGTTTTCGGCCAGGTTGGGGCGCGAAGCGTTCAGTCAAAAGAAAAACCCTCGTCGAAAAGAGCAAGGCAGGCATCCACCACATCCGGGTCGAACCAGGAGCCCCGGTGTCCTTGTATTTCCTCGAGAGCGGCTTCTATCCCCAGCGCCATCCGGTACGGCCTGTGAGAGGCCATGGCCTCCACAACGTCGACTACGGAAAA
>CAZBLL010000282.1:0-1682 GCA_964492625.1 uncultured Synergistaceae bacterium | reverse complement strand
GCCCACTATTTCGTCGAGGCCAACTACAATTGTGGATTCCAGATCTCGCGCCTTGCGGGCCATTGCGCGCCCCCGGCCTCCAGTCGACTGGAAACCTCCCATTCCGCCGAAAATGGCCTCGAAAAAGTCACTGAAGGAACCTCCTCCGTCGCCTCCGAACTGAAACGCTCCGTCGAAACCCGGCGGGGGTGTGAATTCCTGTCCGTTTTTCCAGTTGCGCCCAAGAGTATCGTACTTTTTGCGCTTTTCGGGGTCGCGGAGAACCTCGTACGCCTCGTTGGCCTCCTTGAAACGGTCCTGAGCGCCGTCGCTCTTGTTTGCGTCAGGATGATACTTGCGGGCCAGTTTCCGGTAGGCTTTCTGTATCTGCTCCTGCGTGGCGTCTTTTGAAACGCCCAGTGTCTCGTAATAGTCGTGAAACTTCATATAGTCGCCTCCCGAAAACAAATTAAATACGATGGCCGATCACCGATAGCGGAAAAGGCCCTGGTTGTCATTCTGAGCTCGCGTTTTATGCGAGCGAAGAATCTCGATTTGGGTGTTGATTTCCAAATAACCCCGCTTCGAGATTCCTACCCAGCCGCTTCGCTCGGGCACGCCGTCACTTCGCTGTCGCGCTCCATGTGAGGGATCTCGGGTCGGGTTTTGGGTTTCTGGCTCCAGTTTCCTGGCGCCAGCCAAACCGAGACCCTTCCTCCTTTCGGTCGTCAGGGTGACAAAGCCCTTTCCGCCATCGGCAATCCGTCATCGGCCATCGTCTTCTTGCCTCCGCCCTTGCAGCAATCCGCCATCCGCAATCGTCTCTCAGGTTTTTTTATTTCTGATCGAACTCGGCGTCTATGACGTCGTCTTCCTGTTTCGGCGCTTCGCCTTCATCCCCGGGCTGCTCTCCGGGAGATTCGCTTCCGGCCTGCGCCTGCCCCAGGGACAAAGCCATTTGCTTCAGATCCTGGGTAAGGCTCTTTAGCTTTGAAACGTTGGCTTCTTCCTTGAGGGCTTCTTTTGCCTTGCCGGTCATCTCTTCGGCCCGCGCCTTTTCGTGCTCCGGCGCTTTGTCGCCAAGTTCGGTGAGCATGCGTTCCACCTGGTACGACGCGGCCTCCAGTTCATTGCGCGCGTCTATGGTCTCGCGGTGCTTTTTATCCTCTTCAGAATGAGTTTCGGCGTCCTTCACCATACTGTCTATCTCGCTCTCGTCGAGATTTGTAGAGTTGCTGATGGTGATCTCCTGTTCCTTGCCCGTATCCTTGTCCTTTGCCGAAACGTTCAGTATCCCGTTGGCGTCGATATCGAACGTAACCTCTATCTGGGGTATGCCCCTGGGCGCCGGGCGAATGCCTTCGAGTTTGAAGTTGCCCAGTTTCCGGTTGTCCGAAGACCTCTCCCTTTCTCCCTGAAGAACCACGACATCCACCGCCGGCTGGCTGTCCTCGGCTGTGGAAAAGACCTCGGACCTCCTGCAGGGTATGGTCGTGTTCCGCTCGATGATCCTGGTCATGACGCCGCCAAGCGTTTCAATACCCAGCGAAAGCGGAGTTACGTCGAGCAGCAGCACGTCTTTTACCTCACCGCTGATGATTCCGGCCTGTACCGCCGCGCCCACGGCGACGACCTCGTCGGGGTTTACAGTCATATTCAGCGTTTTGCCGCCCCTGGAACGCTTAAGCAGTTCCTGCACAGCC
>CAZBLL010000281.1:0-1738 GCA_964492625.1 uncultured Synergistaceae bacterium | reverse complement strand
TAATGCTGCCCGGACTCAACGGGTTTGACCTGCTGCGAGAGCTGCGCAAGACGAAACAGGTTCCCGTGATAATGCTTACCGCCAGGGGCGAAGAAGTCGACCGGGTGGTGGGCCTTGAAATGGGCGCGGACGACTACCTGCCCAAACCTTTCAGCACCAGAGAGCTTCTGGCGAGAATACGCGCCATACTGCGACGGGGAGAAAGCGTCGCTTCGCGGGAAGCAAGGCCGGAACAGGCAACGGAACTGGGAGACCTGGTCCTGTATCCCGGGTCTCACGAGGTTCTCAAAAACGGTGAAGAAGTGCACCTGACCCACGTGGAGTTCCGCCTGCTGGAAACGCTGTTTCACTCGGCCGGAACGGCGGTACAGAGGGAAACCCTGGTTCGTGAAGTCCTGGAACGGGCTTATTCGCCATGGGACCGCAGTATAGACGTTCACGCCAGCAATCTCCGCAAAAAACTGGGGCCTCTCCCTGAGGGAGGAGACCGGATAAAGACCATACGGGGAGTGGGATACATGTACCCCCTGCCGCGCACGAAGGAGAACAGCGATGAGGATGCCGGGCAGTAAGCTGTTCTTCAGGATATTTTTATGGTTTCTGGCGGCGCTTTTTGTTCTTTTCGCTCTGGGGATCGCAACCGCGTATCTTACCCACGAAGGTTTTTCCAGAAGCAGCGCCCTGAGCGATATGCAAGACGCCTTCTCGGCGGTGGAGACCAAAGCCGTAAACATTCTGACAGTATCCGGGCGTCAGGAAGCGAACCGGTACCTTGAAGGTGAAAGCCGTGAACGGAGAATTGCCCTGATGCTGACGCCTCTTGAAAAAGGAATGGAGAGGAACAAGCCGGCTCCTCCCGGTTTTCCGCTGAGCCGTATTCGCCGACTGGCAATGGAGACGCCCCCTGGGACAACGGAGTTTATCTTCAGCCGCCCGCTGTTTCTGCTTGTCAAGAGAATCGACATAGGCGGGGACCCATGGGCGCTCGTAGGCGTAAGGGTAATGCGGCCCCTGTTCCACGCAAGGGACGAAAACCCCTGGCGGGGCGCTTTGCAGCTTCTGGTTATTCTTATAGTGGGCGGTGTTGCCTGCTGGTGGCTGGCCGGAAGCATAGCAAGACCGAGCCGCAAACTGCAGGAGACCGTTCCGGGCCTTGCGGAAGGCGATCTGGCCCGCAGGACCCCGCCGGACATAGCCGTCAGAAAAGACGAAATGGGCGACCTGGCCCGCAACGTAAATGTTATGGCCGAAAGACTTGAGGAAATGGTTACCGCACAGAGAAGACTTCTGAGCGACGTTTCCCATGAACTGAAATCGCCGCTTACGAGGCTGGGACTGGCTCTGGAACTGGCCGAAAAGAAAAGAACATCCATGGACCGCAAGACCCTGATGAAAAAAATAGGCCATGAAACGGAACTTATCCGTTCGATGGCCAACCAGTTGCTGAGCCTTTCGGCAATGGAAACCGAAAAACAGCATGCGCCACTGGACGCCGTGGATCTGTCCGCCCTGCTGGGCGAGGTGGCCCGGGACGTAAAGATAGAAGCCGAACACGCGGGATGCCGCATTGAAGTAGATAAACCGGAAACACTTGTCATTATGGGTAGAAAAGACCTTCTCAGAAGCGCTTTCGAAAACGTTATAAGGAATGCTCTGTATTATACGGAAATGGGAACAGTGGTGGAGGCGGCACTGGCCGCAAGGGACGGGTCTGCAATGTTTACGGTAAAGGGCAGGG
>CAZBLL010000280.1:0-1754 GCA_964492625.1 uncultured Synergistaceae bacterium | reverse complement strand
TTCAGCTACCGCGCCGCCCGTTCGTATTCTGTCGATGAAGGCGTCAACCACCCGTGGATGCGTTGTTACCGCTTGCTCCGGATCCCGGGGAGCCAGAAGGTTGACCTTTAGCAGGACATCTTCGGATATGGGAGGCGGAGAAACCATGTCCATAACAGACTTCAGCGCCTGTGACACTTCGGCGCTGTCGTATGAATCGCAGCGCGCGCAGGCGACGCGGTATCTCCCTCTGCCTGATTCCGTCATGGGGAGTCGCTCCTTTCGGCGAATACGCACATCGCCGCAAGCGGGCACTCTGTGCATCCTGGCGATCTCGCGCGACAGACATATCTTCCGTGGGCGATAATGTTCAGGTGACCGCCCAGATGCCTCTCGCCAGGGACAACTTTCACCAGGGCTTTCTGCATTTCCCCCGGGGCCGCTGTTTCCGGGAACCAGCCTATCCTTTTCGATACCCGGGCTACATGCGTATCGACAGGAAAGGCGGGCCTCCCAAGATCAAAAAGCAGGACACAGGCCGCGGTTTTGGGGCCAACACCGGGAAGTCCGACAAGGAACGATTCTATTTGACCAGTCGACAACGACCGCAGGGCTTCGAGGCTGTATTCACCCAGTTCCTTCCTGATGATTTTGAGCACCGAGAGTATCCTCACGGCCTTGGTAGGGGCCAGGCCGGCCGGCAAAATGGCCTTTTCAACAAGACCGGGAGGCGCTGCGGCGACATCCTTCCAGCTCGGGTATGCTTCTCGTAGCCGCCTGAAGGCGACATCGCGGTTTTTGTCGTTGGTGTGCTGTGAAAGAATGGTAAGAATCAACCCCGAAAGGGGATCTCCTGTTTCGACATGATCGGGGCTTTGCTCCCTGCCCCACAGTGTTTCGAGAATGTCCAGGCATCGCCGGACCCATACGGGGTCCGGCGATGGGGATACTTCTATATTCATTGGTATTTCATTCATTCCTCTTCATCCATATCGTCGCGTTCGTCGTCGCCGTTTTCCTCCCTGTCCCTTCGTGATTCCGGGCATACGCCCCCGGCTTCTTGTTTAATCCTTGCCGAGCGCCGCATCCAGCCGTCAAGCCTGGCCATCACCTTGCCGTGAATGGTGTCGGGCGGATAGCACAGATCCTCGTCCACCGTTCCCGGATCCTCGCCTGTAAGTATCCTGAGGCCTTCGTCTATGGTGCTGACCGACCATATGTGGAACAGACCCTTCTTCACAGCCTCTACGACCTCGTGATCCAGCATGAGATTGATACGATTACTTTCCGGTATCATTACCCCCTGCTCTCCGTTGAGGCCGCCGACCTTGCAGTACTCGAAAAACCCTTCTATTTTCTCGTTGACCCCGCCAATGGGCTGCACATTGCCGTGCTGGTCCACCGATCCCGTTACGGCTATCCCCTGCTTCAACGGAACATCCGACAGGGCGGAGACAAGACAGTACAGTTCCGTAGACGACGCGCTGTCGCCCTCGATACCGCTGTAGGTCTGTTCGAAGGTTACTCTGCCAGTTAAAGAAAGAGGCATCTTCTGGGCGTATGCGCCTCCCAGGTAGCTTTCCAGTATCAAAAGCCCCTTGTTATGGATGGGACCCGTCATCTTGACTTCTCTTTCTATGTTTACGACACCCTCCGATCCCATGTATACGTTAGCGGTAATACGAACAGGGTGTCCGAAAACGTGATCCCGCATGTCTATTACCGTAAGTCCGTTGATCTGGCCCGTTTTCGAACCCGTTGTTTCTATAACTATA
>CAZBLL010000279.1:0-1777 GCA_964492625.1 uncultured Synergistaceae bacterium | reverse complement strand
GCCAGATCCTCGTACATTTCCGCATTCCCTCCTTTGATACCTGTTGCTTGCCTGTTTTAGTATACATGGTATACTGCGTATACAATACTTTTACCAAAATTTGGCCGCCTGCGTCAACCCCCCGAAACACAAATGCCGGCCATTTTAATCCCGGAGGGAATAAAATGCCTCTTGCAAAACCTGCAAACGACTTTTTAACGGCGTCGGAACGCGTATACGCCAATATCCGAAAAAGCCTTTTCGCGAAAGAGCTGCACCCCGGCCAGAGGCTGCCCGAAGCAGTGCTGGCGGAAAAATTCGGCGTCAGCCGTACCCCGGTGCGAGAAGCTCTCAGAAAACTTGCCAACGAAGGCCTCGTGCTGTTTGCGCCGAACAGCGGCGCCAGACTTGTTTCACCCTCTTCCGACGAGATAGCCCAGGCTTACGAACTGCGGGAGTACCTTGAAGCCCTTACCGTAGCAAGGGCCGCGGAACGCATTACTCCGCTCCAGCTCTGCAGGTTAAGGGAATCGATAGAGGAAGAAGAACGTATTTTCGTCGAACGCGACCTTGAGCGGTACCTGGAGATCAACATTGTTTTTCACAGCATCATCGCCGAATCAAGCGGCAACAATCTCCTTGCGGAATACGTCGAGAACACCCTTTCCCGCACCTACGTCTACATGCTTCTTTTCGAATCGTTCTTCGATTTCGACAACAACCCCAGCCTGGAAGAACACCGCAGGATAACCGACGCCCTGGAGCGGGCGGACGCAGACATGGCCCGTGAACTGATGCATCTTCATATCGGCCTTTCGGAACGCTCACTTAAGCAATCCCGCTGATACGGCAGCCTCCCCTGGTTTTCATCCTTGTTTGCGTATACACGCGAATACGGCCGTTTCTGCATTTGGATCCAATTTCCATGCAGGTTTCTGGCCTGTTTTCCTTGCGTATATTCGCTCTTTGTGCTATACAGGTCTATCATCGCAAGGAGGTGACACCCATGAACAACCAGAGGCCTACCAGCTACTTCGGCGTAAACGTTTTCAACGAAAAAGCCATGAAGGAAAGGCTTCCGCGCCATGTTTTCGAAAAACTCATGGACACCATAGCGGGAGGGGAAGAGCTCGATTTCTCAATAGCAGATATCGTGGCGACGGCAATGAAGGAATGGGCCGTATCAAGAGGCGCCACCCACTACACACACTGGTTCCACCCTCGCACCGAACTGACGGCCGAGAAGCACATGGCGTTCCTGACCGCGGATTCGAAGGGAAGCCCTATGGAATCATTCAACGGAGGGGAACTGATCCAGAGTGAGCCCGACGCCTCGTCATTGCCCTCTGGGGGAATGCGCTCTACTTTCGAGGCGCGGGGGTACACCGCCTGGGACCCGACAAGTCCCGCATTCGTGGTCCCCAGCGAAAGTGGAGGAACACTCTGCATACCTTCGGTCTTTATCAGCAACGACGGCACCCCTCTCGACATGAAAACACCTCTCATAAGGGCTCTTACTGTTATCGAGGAACGGACCCTGCGTCTTATCAAGATTTTCGGTAATCGCGGAGTAAAAGGAGTATGCGTAACGGTTGGAGCCGAACAGGAGTATTTCCTTGTCGACACCGAACAGGCGGCGGCGCGCCCAGATCTGCTTTTCTGCGGGCGCACCCTCCTGGGAGCGCATCCGCCCAAGGGCCAGCAGATGGAAGACCACTATTTCGGGTCGATACACCCCCGGGTCCTGGCGTTCATGGAGGATGTAGACGCACGTATGGCCACCCTGGGCATGGTTCTC
>CAZBLL010000278.1:0-1784 GCA_964492625.1 uncultured Synergistaceae bacterium | reverse complement strand
GGAGGCGGATGGGTCCCGGGAAGCGTCGTGCTTCTCGGAGGAGAACCGGGTGTGGGCAAGTCGACCCTTCTCCTGCAGGCCTGCGGCGCTATGGCCGGGCAAGGAAAGGATGTGCTCTACGTTTCGGGTGAAGAATCGTTTTCCCAGGTAGCCCTCAGGGCGGCGCGGCTGGGAGCTTCGGGAGACGAACTGAAAATACTTGGAGAAACCGAAATATCGAGCGCCCTCCAGCACGCGGGACGGGGATACTCGCTGCTTGTGTTCGACAGCGTGCAATCCTTTTCCATGGAGGGGATAAGCGGCTTCCCCGGTGCGCCCGCGCAGGTAAGGTCAGCGGCGTCGAGGATCATAGAAACAGCAAAATCAGGCAACGTTCCCGCCGTCATCGTGGGTCACATAACGAAACAGGGTTCCCTGGCAGGTCCCAAGCTTCTGGAGCATATGGTTGACGCCGTGCTGCTTTTCGCCGGCGAAAGAACTTCTCCTTACAGATTGTTAAGGTCCACCAAAAACCGTTTCGGGGCGACGGATGAACTGGGTGTATTTGAAATGAGGGAAAAGGGGCTGTTCCCTGTCGCCGATCCGTCGAGGCTTTACTGGAACGGAGAATCGGCAATGGCGCCTGGTGTGGCCATGGGTGTGGTCCTGGAGGGCGCTCGTCCATTTGTGGCCGAGATACAGTCGCTGGTGGCGCCCACGCCGTTTCCGTATCCCAAACGTACTGCCCGAGGTCTGGAACTGGGAAGACTGCAGTTGATGCTGGCAGTTCTGGAAAGACGTTGCGGCGTTTCTTCCGGGGGGTTCGACGTCTACGCTAATGTGGCTGGTGGGTTTACTCTGCGGGACCCCCACGCCGATCTCGCGCTGTGCATGGCGCTGGCTTCGGCTGTCAGGGACCGCCCGCTCCCGCCCGATTGCTGCTTTATAGGCGAGGTGGGTCTGGCGGGAGAGATAAGGCCGGTAGGTCTGACCCCTTTGCGTATAAGGGAGGCAAAAAGGCTCGGATTCTCGAAAGTACTCGTCAGTCCTTCGGATGAGCAGTTCCCCGACAGGATCGAAATACTGAAGGTCGGCCACCTGAAAGATGCGCTGGAGGTGATGTCCCTTTGAAGATGTGGCAAAGACTGTGCGTTCTTGCAGCTATTGCGGCTATCTTCCCCGTCCCCGCGTTTGGCGACCGCGCCATGGACGCCCCGGTCGTTCTGACGGCTTCCATGGACGGTGTCGTGGGTGTCGTTCTCGAGAATCATCTGCAGGAAGTGTTCGAGGAGGCGGAAGAGATCGACGCCTCTCTCGTGGTGCTGGAAATAGACACACCTGGAGGGCTGGTTTCCTCCACGCGCGCCATGACCGCAGCCATACTGGACGCACCGTTTCCCGTATGTTTCTGGGTGACGCCGCCGGGAGGGCGCGCCGCATCGGCCGGATCATTCCTGGTAGAGGCGTCTCATGTAGCAGCCATGGCCCCGGGCGCCACCATAGGTGCGGCCCATCCCGTGTCGGCCGGCGGCGGCGACGTCCCTCAGGAGGAGATGTCTAAGAAGATAACCAACGATCTTGCTGCGCATATGCGGTCTCTTGCCGAGCAGAGGGGAAGAGACCCGGAGAACTGTTCCCTAATGGTGACCGAAAGCCTGTCCTATACGTCGAGAGAAGCTCTCGAAAAGAACGTCGTCGACATTGAGGCCAAGGACCTCGATTCGCTTCTTGCCCAAATCGAAGGAAAAACAGTCGAAGTGTCCGGCGCGGACGGCGAGCCGATTGCGATTCGACTTGTGGACTAC
>CAZBLL010000277.1:0-1791 GCA_964492625.1 uncultured Synergistaceae bacterium | reverse complement strand
AATCTGTAACCAGGGTGCCTGGTGTCATTCCGATCGGAACGACGAATCTCGGGTTAGAACCTGAACTCCAAAATCAATGTCAAACCCGAGATTCATCCTCCCGTTGGTCGTCAGAATGACAGCCAGAGCATTCTTCCTCCTGCTCTTTCTGTTTTCCGTGTTCCGCAGTTACGATTGATGACTCACGATTCACGGCCCCACGTCGCCTCCTGTTTTTAAGATCTTTCCTCCCTGGCCAGACTCCCTCCGAACACGGGAACCATAGCCAGTCCCAGAACGATGAAAGAAAGCGGTATTGCTATGAAAAATGGATGCAGGCTGCCCCATATCCCGGGCGCCGAGACACCCAGAACGCCTTTGGCGGTGGAAGCGTAGCCCGCAAGGTACCATGTTACCGCCGCGCCCAGGCCTGTAAGAGATGAGGCCCATATAACGCCCTTGTGGATGCGGTCGCCCATGATGATGAGCCCTATGTACGGGGCAAGTATGGCCGAGGCCAGAAGCGTCCAGCTCGTCGTGCATATTATTGCAATGATCTGCGAGTTCTTCATGGCGAAAACGCCGCTTGCCGCGGCGCAAATCACTACAAGTACTTTCCACGGTCTGCCTTCAAGCGGACGGTTGAGCACATCGTTCCCGAGGCTCGCCGCTACGATGTGAAGCAGGGCCGACGCGCTGGAAAGGGAAGCCGAAATTATGGCCAGAGCGAAAAGCTGACCTCCCGCTTTTGATAGCAGTTTGTTGACGAGCGCAGGGATCACCATGTCCACAGAGGCGATCTCCGGCCCCAAAACCACCCTGGAAAGCGCCCCGGCGAAGTAGCCTCCGCCCACAACCACGGCTATGGCCAGCATGGCGAAGGGGATAACCCTACGGGCCTGCCCCGCGCTTTTAAGTGCGAAATGCCGCTGCACAAGATGCGGCTGAGCCCATACGCCCACCGATGTGACCATAACGAGAGAGAATATGAAAAGTCCTCCCTGACCTGAGCTCAGCGCCAGAAATCCGTTGTCGGCCTGGGGTGTCGGCGCCTGGGCGGCAAGCGCGGTCAGCCCTTCTATTGGGCCGCCTATAGCCTTGAACAGCGCCGCAAGCAGCGCCAGTACGCCGATGACCATGATACCCCCCTGAAGCGCCTCGGTGTAAAGCACGCCACGGAGGCCTCCCCAGGAAACACTGATGGCTACTACACCTACAAGTATCCAGAGGCAGGTGTTGACGTTCAGAAACGTAGCCCCCGACAGCATGATGGCCGCTCCCTTGAAAACCGCCGAGGCGTAAACTACCAGCAGCACGCTGGAAAGCAGACCCAGGTAGACTCGCAGCGCCGGAGAGTTCGAGGCCCGTGAAAGCATCTGTGCAGGGGTCCTGGCGCCCAGCTTGCGTTGCCACAGGCGTGTGGGCCATGCCAGGAACCGGTAGACGAACCATGTTCCAAGCCACATATTCCCAGCCGCTATAAGCAGCATCTGCAGCCCGAAACGGTGACAAAGCCCTGCAAAACCCACTAGCGCCACGGCCGAAACGTACGTAGCCACGTATGCAAGCGCCTGGACGATAACGCCCACCTTGCCGGGAAGCAGTACATCGCGCCCCCGCTCGAAGCGCGCCAGAGCCACCAGCGCCGCGCCGTAAAGTATCCATACTATAAAGACCGTCATTACCTTGCTCCTCCTCTCGCCAGCAGCCAAATCGACCACATGCCGCCCCATACCAGGGAACCCAGAGCCAGAAATACCCACGCATCGAATCCACTCATCTCGCGTCACCTCCAGAATAAAAAAAGGGCCG
>CAZBLL010000276.1:0-1796 GCA_964492625.1 uncultured Synergistaceae bacterium | reverse complement strand
AAACCCGCCCCTCTCCTGGGTACCTGCTTTTCGTCATTCGGGACCTTGATTCAACCCAAGGGGGCCCCTGAGGCGTTTGCGTATTTTTACAAGGCGGGCGCTTACGGCCTGTTGGGTAACCCCCAGTATTTCGGCCGCATCGCACTGACTGAAACCCTGCTCCAGCAGCTCGACCAGATCCGCTTCATGGTCTTTGAGAGTCTCATCGATCACCACCCTGGCAAGCGATACCCGGGGAGGCTGCGAGGACTCGACTATGGTTTCCATGTCCGTCTCACCCTCCGCGTTGTAGCGCCTCCATTCCCTTGCCGCGGCCGTCCTTACCCTGGCCGGAAGCCTGCTTTTGAGGTATCCCGCCAGACTTTTTCCTTTGGGACGCCGGGGCAGCAGTTCAAGCATTGCGCAATAGCCTTCCTGCACAAGATCCTCGAAACTGGCCCCTCTTCCCTGAAACCTGCGGGCAGTAGCCAGCACCAGGGGGCGGAAAGCCACCAGCACCTCGTCTGTGTCGTAGCGTTGCTCCATGAAAATACCAGCACCTGTTCCCTTACGAATCTATCTTTGACGGAAGGGCGGCCTCCTCTTCCCTTCCGGAAACGGCCAGATGAACGAAATTCCTGGACCCGTAGGACAGCGCCCTGAAAAAACCGGCTTCGGACGCGGCCTTCACAAAGTCGGCCTGCTCGTCGCAAAGCACAACGACGTCGGCCGCCTTTCCTTCCATATGCATGCTGTGCGGTACGCCTCCCACTTCCCTGTTGTGCTTTTCGCACCGGTACCCACTGGTGATGAAGAGCGGCTCTTTCCACAAAGTCCGCAGGCGTTCGAGCCTGTCCACCAGTTCGGGGTGTATCTTTACAAGCCCGCAGCAGGGGCATTCGAATTCGCGCAGCTTGAAATGAGGCGCCACGAAAACATCGTTTACCCTCATGTTCAAAGAGCTCCCCTGTTGGCGATGGCCACCTGGAGGTCGCGTATCGCCTTGGTCAATTCGTCGAGGCGGCCTTCCATTCTTATGAGAAGATACCCCGCAACGACTACGGCGAACCCTCCCTGAGCGGCCGAAGCCACAAAATTCTCCATCGAATCACCTCCCGTGTTATTAAAGCAACCGGCCCGCCCCGGGCGGGCCGGCGAATATCAGTTACTCGTTGTTGACAAGCTCGCTGACGGTGCGCTCTATCACCTCGGCCGAAAGAATGCTGTTAAGGCCAGAGGTAAACACGCCGCTGTCGATAACCGACTGCATGGCGGTGGTAACCTCGGCGGCGGTAATACCCTCCTTGGGATACCTGAGGGTCAGGGACCAGTCGTCGCCGGAGACTGTTCCGAAAACCATACGAAGACTCTTCATCCGCTCACCTCCTTTCGTGTGAAAATGGATTCGCTACCCTACGCGGCTATATCAGTGTCGATCTTGAGCGTCTCCACGACGGGATAGGCCAGAACTGCGCCCAGCGCGGCGGAAACAGCCACGATATCGTCGGCCAGGGCTGCGGGGTCGATGTCCCGCAGGTTCAGGCTGGATATCTCGGGATTGCCCTGCGTATCGGTCCCGGTCTGAACCTTGAGGCTTACACGGCTCGACTCGTTGGTATATACGGCCATCGGCGTCACCTCCTTCCGTCCCCGAGGAGGGGACATCCTATAGAGTGCACTGTGGCTATTATAAATACAAATGGTAAACTAGGACAGCGCACAGCTGGCAGCGGGCAGCTGACAGAAAGTGCAAAAACTCCCGGGTGTCATTCTGAGGAGTGTAACGACGAAGAATCTCGTTTTTTACAGGCGTCAGG
>CAZBLL010000275.1:0-1800 GCA_964492625.1 uncultured Synergistaceae bacterium | reverse complement strand
TAAGCATGTTACGAGAAGAGCGGCGGAGATAGGTCCCGCTACGAGCGCTTCAGGGGTCGACCAGTGGGTGAGATAGGCGCAAAGGCGAGTATCTAGAAAATACAGCTTCGGTGTTTTGACCAGCCTTTTCGTGATGTTGCTGAAATAGGGTTCCAGCAGACAGGTTATGCCCGAAGCCTGCAGAATGGAAAGCCATTCTTTTGCCGTGTTGACGGAAATATCGGCGTCGCGTGCAAGATCGGTGAGGTTTAGCATTTGCGCTGTGCGTGCCGCGGCGGCCCGGAGAAAACGGATAAAGGATGTTTCGCTTCCGACCCTGGTAAGGTCCCTTACATCTCTTTGCAGGTATGTCTGGATATAGGAGGAATAGAACAGGTCCCTGTCCATTTCCGGGTTAGCGCTGATTGCCGGGTAGGAGCCTCTCCAGATGGTGTTGTATATATCTCCCAGACCCATTGGGGAAACACCTGTTATCCTTGAGGTGATTTCATGTTCCTCTGGAACGAAGGGGCCGTCTTGTTGAATATCCCTGGAAATTTCCCTGCGGGAAAAGCCAAGGAGGGACATTACAGCCACTCTTCCCGCCAGTGATTCCGAAACGCCCTTCATCAGATGGAATTGTTGCGATCCCGTGACCCAGAACATGCCGTTTTTCTTTTGCGCGTCAACGGATATCTTGATATGTGGGAGCAATTGGGGGGCGTACTGTATTTCGTCTATAAGAACAGGAGGAGAATACTTCTGAATGAAAAGAGCCGGGTCCTCTCTGGCAAGGGAAAGAGCCATGGGGTCGTCAAGGGTTACGGATTTTCTTTCGGATCCGGCCAGATGCGACAAAAGGGTTGTTTTGCCGACCTGCCGGGCTCCGGTAAGAAGCAAAACGGGGAACTGGCTGTTCGCCTTTTTGATAAAGCTTTCGATCGTCCGGTGAATATACATGATAACACCTCCGTCTAATGTGCATTATAACTGCAGACTAGACGGAATGGTAGGAAGAGAGTCAATAAAAACCTGTTTTTTCTTATCAGAAACCATTAACCCCCGATGGCTGACAAAAACGATGGCCGATGGCCGAAAAACCCTGTTGCCCTTGATGTCATTTCGAATCCCGAAGGGTGAGAAATCTCGGTGTTGCCTCTGCTGTCATCCCGAATGTGAGCGTTTCCTTGCGAACAGAGGGATCTCGTCCTTGATTTTCCAATTCACGGTTTACGAAAACCCGAGATTCTTACCCTCCGCTTCGCTCGGGGCACGCCGTCTTCCGCCGGTGGCGGACTCAGAATGACAAGCTTTTTCTGTAAGCTGATCGCTGTGCGCTGATCGCTGGTCTTTCCGCCATCGGTCCCTTGCTTCTGCTGATCGCTGTGCGCTGATCGCTGCCTTACTGTATGGGGGGCAAAAACTCCAGTGCTGCGGATGTTCCAAGCCGCTGGGCGCCGAGGGCGACCATTATCTTTGCTGCGGCGAGGGTCCTGATGCCGCCGGAGGCCTTTACCAGCAGGCTGTCCGAGGCAACTGTTCTTAAAAAGGCGACATCAAAGAAGGTGGCCCCGCCGTTGTAGCCCGTGCCTGTTTTAAGGAAATCGACGCCGGTCTGTTCCGCTATCCGAACCGCCATTACCGCCTGATCATTGGTTACGAGAGGCAGTTCAAGAATAAGTTTCAGGGTTTTCCCCTCCGAGGCTTCTCTGAGCGTGAGAATTTCCTCCCGAACCGCCGGCTTGTCGTTCTCCAGAAGATGTCTTATGGACAGCACCGCGTCAATTTCATCGGCTCCGTTGTCAACGGCCCACAGTGTTT
>CAZBLL010000274.1:0-1817 GCA_964492625.1 uncultured Synergistaceae bacterium | reverse complement strand
TCTCCCTCGTTTTTGGGAAAACAGGTCCCTATTTTCTGTTTTATGTCCTCGGCCGTCTGTTCGCCGATGGCCAGATTGTATTCCTTGCGTATGAATCTTATTATGCTTTCGTCAAAACGGTCTCCCCCAACCCTCAGGGACTCCGTAACAACTATGCCACCGTAGGAAATAACCGCTATGTCCGTTGTTCCTCCACCGATGTCCACCACCATGTTTCCCCTGGGTTCGGAGATGTCGAGATTGGCTCCTATAGCGGCCGCCATGGGCTCCTCTATAAGATAGGCCTCTCTGGCCCCTATTTCGACAGCCGCTTCCAGAACGGCCCGCCTCTCAACGTCCGTGGCCCCCGAAGGAACACATATCATCACTCTCCGCCGCATCATCCGCCCAAAGCCCGTGATAACTTTTTTGAGGAAATACCGGAGCATCGCCTCGGTCATTGTGTAGTCGGCAATCACCCCGTCCCGGAGAGGTCTGACGGCCACGACATTGTCGGGTGTCCTGCCCAGCATCCTTTTCGCTTCGCCGCCTACGGCGAGAACACGGTCGGTGTTCTGGTCTATTGCCACAACCGATGGTTCCCTGAGGACAACACCCTTGTTTTTCATGTATATAAGGACGTTAGCCGTTCCAAGATCGATGCCGATGTCCATCCCCCACATTGACGATTCCTCCTTCAATTCAAGCGCCGGCGAAATACCTGACGAGAGAAGCCTGCGGCTTTCCCCAGGGCGACACCGAAAACTATAGCCTGAAACCGGAAAGCACTCAACTGACCCAGTGAACCGTTTTGCCGTATCCCACGTTCCACAGGAAAAGCCCGTCGGGAGGACATGTGGGTCCGGATTCGCTTCTGTCCCTTCCACATAAAAGTCCTTCCAGCCAGGCGGGGTCCCTGCGTCCCCCGGCGATCCAGTCAAGCGAGCCCATGAATATTCTTATCATGTTGGTCAAAAACGAATCGCCCCTTATCCTTACTCTTACGAGTTGGCCCCTTACGTGATAACGGACTCTGTGCATTGTGCGAAAACAGTCATCCGGCGCCTCAGAAGCCCTGCAGAAGGCCCTGAAATCATGTTTCCCGGTCACCATGGAACATACCCGACGTGCGGCTGCGTGATCCCACTGCCTTCTGTTCCACCACACGAAAGGTCTCACATGCGGAGGGCAACTGCGGCCCTTCCACACGAAATAGATGTATTCTCTCCACAGGGCGTCACGCCTTGCACTGAAATCATCGTCGACCATGGCTGCAGCCAGCACACCGATACCCGGGGGCAGGTTGGCGTCGACAGCGGCCCTGAGGCTATCCACCTTCCACTCTCCGGGCATATCGAACGAGACCACCTGGCCCATGGCGTGAACACCCCTGTCGGTTCTTCCCGCCGCAACGATCCCTACCGGTTCTCCCGCTATCAGGGAGAGTGCGTTTTCGAGCTCGCCCTGTACGGTTTTATCTTCCCTCTGGCGCTGCCATCCGGAGTAGCCGGCGCCCACGTAGGAAACCCTCAGCGCCCAGCGCTTCACACCATCCAGCTCCTGTCCATCCATATGCAGAAACCTACCAGCAACATTACCGTCGCAAGAGCCAGACTGTCTTTCACCGACCATCGGAGCGGACGCATTCTGGTCCTGCCGGCTCCGCCCCTGTAGTTCCGGGCCTCCATGGCGGTGGCAAGATCATCCGCCCTCTGAAAGACAATGACGAAAAGCGGAACAAGAACCGGAATAAACGCTCTCAGCCTTTTAAGGAGTCCGCCCCTGTCGAGATCGGCTCCCCTGGCTATCTGGGCTTTCATTATCCTGTCGGTTTCGTC
>CAZBLL010000273.1:0-1834 GCA_964492625.1 uncultured Synergistaceae bacterium | reverse complement strand
GCAGGCGCTGGGTCGCCGGGCTGGCGACCGGTTGGTCGGTTGCGGCGCGGCGCACCGTAGCCTTGATGTTCAGGGCGTGCCCCAGCGATCTTTTGGGGAATTCGGGAAGACCCGTCAGACGGGCGACATCGTCGAGCTCGTCTACTGCCACCGGGTCCACTATAAAGGCCGGAATATCTCTGGGCCCGGCGATGACGCTGGCCAGTATTCCGCCCAGGTTGGAGGCGTGTTCCCACGGCTTGCCCCTGCGCAGATGCTTCAGAAGCAGGTCGTCAACGGCGTAGGTTCCTCCCGGAATCGGGTCCAGAAGCCCCCCCCGCCCCACAACCGCGGACAGTTCGTCGAGCGACGAACCCTGTTTGGAGACGTTTTTTTCGATAGTTTCAAGGCGGTACTCGTACTGGTCGGCCACGCCTGGAAATGAGGATATTTTTTCGGGGTCGTGACGCACTGTTTCTCTCCATGATTCCTGGTCGCCCTTGTACCACGCTATCTTGGTGCTTGTGGAGCCCGGATTGATGGCCAGAACCTGGGGTTCCATATGCTCTCCCTCCCATTTGTATGCAAGGTTCACGCAATCAAGCGTCGGGCGGGCATCGAGCCCGCCCTTTTAGTGGTCCTCGTCTTGGCTGGATGTGGGAAAAACATCTTCACTCAGGGGAAACCGCCGCCCTGTTCTGCTCGGCTCCTTGTGCTCTCTTTGCGGGGATACTCTTCTGTTGAACTTGTACAAACAATTATGCTTATTATACCTTCTGGGCGACGGCTTCGCCATCATTGCTATATCTGGCTATATCTGGTGCGCGCGGGGACATGTGGAGGTATACTTGGCGGCTGGTGGAACCATTATTTACTGGGGGGTTTTTTCATGACATTCTGCTACGCCGAAGGCTCTTTCCGGCAGCCGGAGGAAGTGCGCATGCCCGTTTCCGACCTTGCTCTGCAGCGGGGAGTGGGAGTATTTGAAACGATACGCACATATAATGGTAGACCCATGGCTCTTTCGGTTCACCTGAAGCGTCTGGCCGATTCAGCCGCCATGTCGAGGATATCGCTTCCCATGCCGGTCTCCGAAATGGAGCAGATCATTCGAGACGGCCTGAGCCGCAGGGGCGAAGACGGAAGGGCCCGGCCCGTAATTACCGGCGGAGACATACTGGACCCCGAAAAGGGGTTTACCAGTCCGCGTTTCTTTGTTTTTTTCGAACCCCTGCACACGCCCGCCGTCGAAGCGTACGAAAAGGGCGTGGCGCTGCTGCCGGTAAATCAGGAAAGACCCCTGCCCCGGATCAAGAGCATAAACTACATGCCGGCCCTTACGACGCTTGGGGAAGACCCCGGCGCACTGGAGGTCCTCTACTGCCCCGAAGGGCTGGTCACCGAGGCCGCCCGAAGCAGCGCTTTCATGGTCGCCGACGGCGGGCTAGTCACAGCGCCCGTCGACCGGGTGCTTGCGGGGACCAGACGGGGCATCGTCATCGAACTGGCCAGGGAAACCGGGGTAAAGGTCGAAGAGAGATGTCCCAGGGTGGAGGAACTCAACACCGCCATGGAGTTCTTTATCACCGGAAGCGTCAAGGAGGTACTGCCCGTAACACGCATAGGCCGCACCACTATCGGTTCCGGAATGCCCGGCCCGCTCACCCGACGCCTGCACCATCTCTTTCTCTCCAACCTGGAAAGGTGGATGGAATAAAGACAGCGGTCAGCAGACAGCCGGCAGCGATCAGAAAAATCTTTCAGAACCGGTCAACGGTCAACAGTAAACGGAAAGACCAGGGAAACAGGAAGAGCTTGTCATTCTGAGGCCCGAAGGGCCGAAGAATCTCGGTTC
>CAZBLL010000272.1:0-1869 GCA_964492625.1 uncultured Synergistaceae bacterium | reverse complement strand
GGCAGGCGGGAAAGCCGAGGTGGTCTAGGTGCTTGACGCGTTTCGCGATGCCTTCAGGCTTCCCGATCTCAAACGCAAGATACTCTTTACGCTCGGCGTACTCCTGGTCTACCGTCTGGGAGCCCATATTCCCACGCCGGGCATAGATTCCGAGGCCATGGCCCGGCTTTTCGAGCAGGGCGGGGTACTGGGTTTTCTCGACATGTTCGCAGGCGGCGCCCTCAGGAGGTTCAGCGTCTTTGCTCTTGGCGTAGCACCATACATCAACGCCAGCATCGTCATGCAGCTTCTTGTGGTGGTTTTTCCGGCGCTCGAGAAAATGCAAAAAGAGGGCGAACAGGGACGCAAGAAAATCGTACAGTATACACGTCTGGGAACGGTTTTCTTTGCTGCGGTGCAGGCGCTCGGAATGACCTTCTGGCTCCGCAACCTCGGCATATTCACCGGATCGATGCTTGATATGGGTGCTGTAGTCATAACCATAACGGCGGGTTCTCTGGTTGTTATGTGGCTGGGCGAGGAGATATCCGACCACGGTATAGGCAACGGTATATCGCTCCTTATCTTCGCAGGGATCGTGGCCAGGATACCGGAAGCCATTCTCAGAACCTGGTCCATGTTAAAGATGGGCGAGATGAGCATGCTGGTGCTGACACTGGCTATCATCGTCATGATCGCGGTCGTGGCGGGCTGCGTCCTTCTGCAGGAGGGACAGAGACGCCTGCCTGTTCAGTACGCAAAAAGGGTGGTAGGCAACAAAATGTACGGAGGCCAGAGCACCTTTATCCCGCTCAAGGTCAATCAGGCGGGGGTTATTCCCATCATTTTTGCATCATCGGTGCTTCTGTTTCCCTACACCATAGTCAAGTTCTTTTCCGGGGATATAGCTGCTACTGTTCAGAGACTGCTGGCCCCTGGTTCTGTCCTGTACATGGCTCTGTATGTCGGGTTGATAGTATTCTTTTCCTACTTCTATACGGCTGTCGTTTTTGATCCCGCCGACACGGCAAGCAATATGAAAAAATACGGCGGCTTTATTCTGGGTATACGACCCGGAAGGCCGACAGCGGATTATATCGAAAAGATCATGTCCCGCATCACACTGGGAGGAGCCGTCTTTCTGGCCGCCGTGGCTCTGTTGCCTACGCTCATGACCAGGCTTATGGGTATAACCACCTTCTATTTTGGAGGCACGGCCGTTCTGATCGTAGTAGGTGTGGCTCTTGACACGGTGCATCAGATCGAAGCCCAGCTTCTGATGAGACATTACGAGGGAATTCTCAAGCGCAACAGGGGAAAAACCTCGGGCCTTCTGAAGTTCTAGGGAAGGGCACAGAAAGGACAGCGACGATGAGATGTGTATTTCTAGGCCCTCCGGGGGCCGGAAAAGGGACCCAGGCGGCGGTTCTTCGTGAAAAAAGGTCGCTCGCCCATATCTCCACGGGAGATATTCTGCGCGACAACGTCAAAAAGGGGACCGACCTGGGTAAAAAAGCTAAAGAGTTCATGGATTCCGGGGGGCTTGTCCCCGACGAAGTCATTGTCTCAATGATGAAAGGCCGACTGCAGGAGCCTGATTGCTCGAATGGCTTCATACTCGATGGTTTCCCGCGGACGGCGCCCCAGGCCGAGGCGCTCGGGGCGTTGCTGAACGAAATGCAAATCCCGCTTGACGCGGTAATCCTTTTCGACGCTTCTGACGATGTCGTGATCCAGCGACTAACCGGCAGGAGGATATGTCGTCCCTGCGGAGCCTTTTTTCATGCGGACAACAACCCTCCAAAGGTCGATAACATTTGCGACGCATGCGGAGGGGAACTTTCCCAGAGAGACGACGACTCCGAAGATGTGGTAAAAAAACGCCTTGAA
>CAZBLL010000271.1:0-1883 GCA_964492625.1 uncultured Synergistaceae bacterium | reverse complement strand
TGGTTCCGGCCGACCACGCCTCGATTTCGCCCTTTTTCAGCGATCGGGCCCACCCCTCCGCCATCTGGCTTCTGCACGAATTGCCCGTGCAGAGGAACAATACCCTTTTCAAAGCAAACACTCCCCTTTTCAGGCGAAAGCCCCGAAAACCAATGTTCAATACCCATATGGCGCTGTCCGGAATTTTACCCGTACTTCTCTTATATGTGCAATATATTCCACATCAAACACAGAAACACAGGGCCTTTCGGCCCTGCTGTCACCGGTTACAGTTTTGCGAACAGCGCTTTGGTTTCTTCGGGCGTGGGGACCTTGCCCTTGCTCAGCAACCGGCCGTCTACTGCAAGGCCCGGCGTTGCGATAACGCCGAAATCCAGTATTTCGTTCAGGTCGGTCACCTTTACGATCTCGAAATCCATTCCCATGTCACGGGCGGCCTGTTCCGCGACTTCCGCAAGTTTCGTACACCTGGCGCATCCCGTTCCCAGTATCTGTATCTTTCTCACTTCGACAACCCCCTGTCGCCGGCTCCGTGCTCTCGTCAATTGAAGATTCCATGCATCTCATCATGGGAACAAGGCAGGCAAGCCTGAGCGAATAGTAAATATTGTGCCCGTCCCTGCGATCGCTCACCACCCCGCTCTGCTTCAACACCGCAAGGTGCTTGCTTACCGTCGTGCGGTCAAGTCTGAACCATTCGGCTATTTCGCAGGCGCAATGTTCCCTTTCCGACAGCCTTTCGGCTATTTCGAGTCGCGCGGGATGTGAAAGGGCCTTGAAGATTTCCACCTTGTTTCGGAAGGTTTCCCTGTACCCCATGACTATTCCTCCATTTATGTGCAATTATTACCACATAAACGCCCGTCAGTCAATATCCTTCTACCACAATACGCCAAGCCCCAGACCTTTTTTCCAGGCGTATTCCGCAAGGACAAAGCGCCCATCCCGAGCGGCTCTCTCTGCCAGCAAGAGCCACAGCTCACGAGTCGCTGGTGAATCGGGCTCTTTTGAAAGCAGTTTCTTTGCCTTATCGAGACAACCTTTTTCCACCAGGTCTCGCGCTTTTCTTCCCAGCACACACACCTCCGCCTTAATCGGAATCCGCCAAACTACCTAAACGGGCGCATCGTTCCATGGTACTATTTTGTATAAAGATTTCATTCCCTGCGGGGTGCGCCCCGCCTTCCGGAGGTATAAGATGCGACGAATCCATACGGTGATCCTGTGCGCCGCACTGATCTCCCTGGCCGCCATCCCGGCCTGGGGAGGGCAGGTCAAAAGTTTCTGCGACTCGGTAGATGGCTCCGGCAGGGGCGAAACGCTTTTCCGGGCCTTCGCCGAAGGACTTAAACCCGAACACATGGAAATGACTCTGAGCGAGGAACCCGACGACACGGGAAGGGTCCGCCACCTTTTTCTCGACCTCACCGGCTGCAACCTCGGCGGGGTCCGCATAGACAGGCTGGAGATCGAAGCGCTTGATGTTCAGTTCACCCCGTGCGACGAATGGACCGAAGAGGGACCGGATATAGAAAACATGCTGATGGTCTACGCACGCGCCGTCATCAGGGAAAGCGACGTGAATAAAGCACTGGTCAGCGACGAGTTCGGCGACGACGACGGGCACTGGCACGATATTTCACTGGACCTGCGAAACGGCGGAGTCTATGTAAAAGGCTACTACCTTGCGACCTTTATCTTCAGGCTGGATATCCTTATAGAACTGGAAGGAAAATTCGGCATCGTCGGCGGCAAGCAGGTATGGCTGGAGGATTACTCCATGAGGGTCAACCGGATGGATGTGCCCGAGTACCTGACGGAAAAAGCCATATCCAAGATACAGCCCATTATAGACCTGAACGAGTTCGTTTTTCCTCTGACGC
>CAZBLL010000270.1:0-1888 GCA_964492625.1 uncultured Synergistaceae bacterium | reverse complement strand
CCGATGAAGTCATCGAAAACCTTTTTGACTTCCGCCGCCATGACCCCGAAGTAGACCGGCGAACCGGCTATGACGCCCGCTGAGTTCAAGAAGTCCTCCTTGGTTACATCCATTGTGGACTTCAGAAGGGCGCTCACCCCGCCAACAGAATCAACGCCCTTGGCCACGGCTTGAGCGAGCTTTTTCGTGTTTCCGCCCTTGGAATGATAAAACACCAGGATCTGCATGGTTGTTTGCTCCTTTGTTATTGGTGGAAATCGATCAGGTATACCCATGACGAAACCGTAATGGCTTTCATTAGGCCCCTGGAGTTAAAACCCACACCACACTGTTCGTTTTTTGCTGCAGTAAGCTCCTTTCAGTTTGGAGATCTTCTTTACACTACTTCCTGAATATACTTTTTCTTCATTAGCCTCCAGAACACCACCGCAAAGGCGGTTAGGGGAATGGCGAGCATCATGCCGAAGATGCCGCCAAAAGCTACACCCCAAAAGAAAACGGCGAAGATAATGAGGGCAGGATGCAGACCGGTGCGATCGCCCATAATTTTAGGGGTGAGGAGGTAGCCTTCGATTGCTTGCACCAGCCCGAACACGAGCAAAACCAGCGCCACTCGTGAGATGCCGCCCTCATCACTGAAATAAGCCAGCGGCAGAGCGACGCCGAGGCCGGCAATGCTCCCGAGGTAGGGGACGATATTGAGCAATCCCAATGCCATACCGATCACAATACCGTACGGAAGCCCTACCAGCGCAAACCCCGTTGCGAACAGCACACCCTGAGCCAGTGCGATAATAATCTGGCCGCGAAAGAATGTCAGGAGGATCCCTATAAACTGATCGAGCAGATAAATGACATCTTCCCTGGTTTCCTCTTTCAGGAACGGCAAAAATTCACCAATCTGTCTGGTTTCGAACGGTTTTGCCATTAGAAAGAAGGCCAGGTACACCGGAAGTACCACCCAGGCGAACAACCCCGCCGCGGACTGCAAAGACTGTAAAATTGATTGTGATATGCGATCCCCCGAAGCCCTGAGTGCGTCGGCAATGATTTCCCCGGGATTCTCCAGCAAATCGGCGAACTCAGACATCAGCCCGTATTTCTCCAGAACTGCAACGACCTGTGGCCAGAGCGAGAGCCCCATCTTCTGAACAGCATCGATGATCGAAGGCAAATCGTCTATTAACTTGACCAACTCGTTCGTCGCAAAGATAACGGCGAACCAGATAAAGCCTCCGAAGGGAATGAGCGCGGTAAGAAAAAATAGAACCAAGGCTGCGGCACGGTACCCCCTGCAGAGCTTATGCAGCCAGCTGTAATACGGCCGCAACAGCATAGTCAGAATTCCCGCCACCACGGGCGGGAGGAATACATTCTGGAAAACGCCGACAAGAAGCGCCAGTCCCCATATAGCCAGGCTGAGGACAAGCACGAGCACCATTATAGCCCCAAGTGTCATCGCAGCAGCAACGGTCGCGCGTTGCCTCGGCCCCAGATCCAACTCCTTGAACATAAGCCCCTCCAACCCTGTCGCCTCGAGAATTGACGGATTCGCAAAAACCCGCTCACCCGCCGCTGGAAACGCCATAACCTATTGATATTCCAGCGGCAGATCTGAAGGCTTGGGGCTTTTTACGACTCCATCAATCATCCGAATAAACAACGAGACATGGTGAATCCCGTCAAGCAGCCCATTTCCACACTTACCCTACCTATACGTAACATCAGCCCCCATTGCGCTTTTGTTTCAACACACCAGACGGCTTGAACGTCACAATCCTTCTTGAATCCAAGGTGAGCGCTTCTCCCGTCTAAGGATTTCTTCCCCGCCTTGAACCTTTGTCCCTGACCTCGAATTTTCCGAAACCGCTGATCAATATACCTTCCC
>CAZBLL010000269.1:0-1926 GCA_964492625.1 uncultured Synergistaceae bacterium | reverse complement strand
ACTTCCACGTCAGATAGAGATCAACGACAGGATTGTGGCAAGAGCCCTGGACGAGTCTGTGACCATGATAATCGAGGGTATACGCCAGGTGCTCGAAAAAACGCCGCCCGAGCTGTCGGCCGACATAATCGACAGGGGGATAACGCTGACCGGAGGCGGGGCTCTTCTCAGGGGGCTTACGGAACTGATAACCAAGAGAACCCAGATACCGTCCTATGTTGCGGACGCCCCGCTCGAATGCGTGGCTGCGGGAACCGGCAGGGCCCTGAACGAACTGGACAAACTGAAGGCGAGCGGGTCATTGCTGGGAGCGTCCCGAAAAAGGGGTAGAAGAAACTGGTAGTGTTGAGTCTGGCCCGGACAAGACTCCGGACGGGGTTCCCCGTCGCCGAAGGAATGGCGAAATGTCCAAAATAGGAGTAAAATATAAACCGTGGTGGAGCGATGGTTTATTTTTCGGCTGTCTCCAGTGTGGTAGATGCTGCAGGGGAGAGCCGGGGTCCGTATGGGTGACCGAAATCGAGATCGATCGCATCGCTGTTTACCTCGAAATGGACCGTAACGCCTTCGCGAAAAAGAAATGTGTTCTCAGGAACGGCCGAATCAGCCTCAGGGAACGCTTTAACGGTGACTGTGTTATGCTTGACCGGTCCGCCAACCGGTGCGGGATATACGGGCTCAGGCCGGCCCAGTGCAGGCTTTTCCCTTTCTGGCCGTCTCTGCTTGAGAGCAGGGACGCATGGGAGGCCGAGGCAGGGCGCTGTCCGGGGATCAACCACGGCAAATTCTGGAGTCCCGATGAGATAAGCCAGTTGCTTGACCAGTCTCCCTTTTCCGATCTTTAGCTTGTAAGTTTACATATAGCGAAAGACTCCGCCCTATGTGAGAACAAAGGTTGACTTTTTCTGCTTAAGTGTGAAAATGAGAACAAATAAACGCAATATGTCAAATATACAATGGGCAAGGGCTTTATAGTTATCCCAAATCTCATACGCACGGGGAGGCTTTCAGAATGGCATTTGTGAAACGGGAAGTGGCGCCGAAGGACTGTTTTAGCGAGATTGAAAAACTGCTTTTGCGTGACGGCTTCGACATCGTAATCGATATGGAGAAGTCGAAAGGGTCCCATATGATCAACAAGCTCAACGGGGACGACTGGCTGGACTTTTATACTTTCTTCGCTTCTTCTCCCTTCGGTCTGAATCACCCAAAGGTGGACAATCCGGATTTCAAGGAAAGGATATACCGCTCCGCCATCAACAAGGTTGCTAATTCCGACATCTACACGACCGAACTCTCCGAGTTCATTAAAACATTCGGCGATGTGGCTGTGCCCGAGGGTTTCAAGCACATATTCCTTATCGACTACGGAACGCTCGCAGTAGAAAACACCTTCAAGGTCGCAATGGACTGGAAGGTCCAGAAACTTCTGCAGAAGGGCAAGATATCCAAAGGCGACGCCATCAAGGGAACAAAGGGTACAAAGGTCCTTCATTTCAACGAGGCTTTCCACGGCCGCAGCGGTTACACGCTTACCGTTACCAACACACAGGACCCCAACAAATACCAGTATTTCGCCCAGTTCGACTGGCCACGGGTAATAAACCCCAAGATATACTGGCCGCTTGAGGAAAACATGGGTGTAGTGACATGGCTGGAAAGAGTTGCCATTAAACAGATCAAGCAGGCGATCTGGGACAACGAGGACGAGATCTGCGCCATTATCATCGAGACCATTCAGGGCGAGGGCGGAGATAACCACTTCCGTACCGAGTTCTTCCAGCAGCTGCGCCAGATATGTGACGAAGAAGAAATTCTCCTTATTTTCGACGAAGTCCAGTGCGGAATGGGCATCACCGGCAAGATGTGGGCGTTCGAGCATCACGCACCCGTCAAGCCCGACATGTTCTCCTTCGGAAAGAAGGC
>CAZBLL010000268.1:0-1930 GCA_964492625.1 uncultured Synergistaceae bacterium | reverse complement strand
AGAAGGGTATCCATTGCGTTGGAATCAACGCTCCAGTGGTCCACTCCCACCCGGAAAAGCCTGTGCAGCGAGGTTTCCTGTTTCCTTACGAGAGATGAAGCCGCCTCTCTGTCTTTTTCGAACAGATATTTGCCCAGCTCCAGTTCCAGCGACCCGGCGTCAGTAGAAGCATGTCTGAAAAACATGATCCTTTCAAAAACAATAGCGAACCCCAAAACCGATATGCCCGCAATGATCCACATGATGGGGCCGCCAAGCTTCATTATCTCCACTGGCGATCACCTTTCCAGAATCCGGGCGGCTATCGCGTCGGCCGTCAAACCCATGTTGGCGAGAACATCCCGGGACGCGCCCGAATCACCCCATCGGCTCACACCCAGGCATGAAAGCGACAGCCTCCCTGTATTGCTATCGGCCGCCACACCCTGCACGATGGAGCCCAGGCCCGTTTTTACGTGGTGATCTTCGATGGTGACGACATTTCCCGTACGGAGGGCCGGCTCAAGGCTTGCGGGGTCGAGAGCAAGGGGACATCCCGCGTGATAGACGGCCGTGTCCACGCCTCTGTTGGCAAGAATATCCCTGGCTTCAAGAGCCATACTCACCGTATGGCCCATACAGACGACCGATGCGTCTTTACCGGCTCGCACCATGTCGAGGCCGCCATAGGAAAATTCGTACCCCTCTCCAAAAAAGGCGGCGCCTTCAGGCGTCTGCACGACCGGGATCTTGCTCCTGCCCATGGCTATGCAAACGTTTCCGGGCTGGGCCAACGCCCATCGAACCATTCGGTCAGTCTGATTGGGGTCGGCCGGGACAAGGACTTTCCAGCCGAAGGTGTTTCTCAAAAGCCCCAGGTAATCGATGCACTGGTGAGTCATGCCGTCTTCACCAACGTCAAGCCCTACATGGGTCAGTACAAGCTTGAGATTCGTTCCGTTGATATCGTTGAGGCGCTGCTGATTGTAGACCTCGGAGAGGCCGAAAACCCCGAAATCCGCCCACAGGCTTGAGACCCCCGCACACGAGGCCGCCCCGGCCGCTGTAGCCGTTGCGTGCTCCTGGATACCCATTTCCACGAACCATTCCGGGCATTCCCTGGAAAAGGCGTCCTCCTTGACCGAACCAGCCAGGTCGCAGTCGAAAACCAGAACCGGAGAGCCCTTGCCGCCGCAGTTCATTTTCCCTATATCCGCCAGAGCCGCTCCGAAAGCAGACCGATTGTCTGTCAATACATCGGGGCCGTACGACCTGGGGTTCCCAGTATGCAGCAAAACACAGGGGGTTCGCCTTGCCCCGAAATCAGGACCTGTTCCTTTTTTCCGTTTTTCTTTTGCGTTTTCCAAAAGATCGGGTGAAGCCTGCATTTCCTGCATCGCCTTCAAAAAGAGATCTCCCGATGGAGCTTTGCCGTGGAAATCCGGGATTCCCTCCATGAATGACACGCCCTTACCCATTACGGTGCGACACAGGACGACGGCGGGTACATCTGATGAAACAGCCGTCTTCAGGGCCGCGTAAAGCTCCGAGGGGTCGTGCCCGTCGCACTCGATCACCAGCCACCCGTCAGCCTCCCAGAGGCTGCGGATATCCGACGGCATTACCTGCTCAATATGCCCGGAGATCTGTATGTGATTGTAGTCCACAAGAGCAGTGATATTACTGAGGCCGTGGCGGACCGCGGCTCTGCGCGCTTCGGCGACCTGGCCCTTTACCTGTTCCCCGTCACTCATGAGAACATAGACATGACCCGGCGCCTTCCGCGACTTTTGAGCCAGACCGAAACCGACGCCCGCAGCAAGTCCCTGGCCGAGGTTGCCGCTTCCCCAGTCGATGCCGGGTACGCAACGCTCAACATGCCCCTGAAAAGCTCCGCCCGCCTGCCGGAAAAGCGCCATTCCCGGCATATTCACTGGCAATCTATCCTCGG
>CAZBLL010000267.1:0-1967 GCA_964492625.1 uncultured Synergistaceae bacterium | reverse complement strand
CTCCACGCTGGTTCATATCGCCGGCCGCCTCCTCGGAGCATTCGATCACGTAATCGATCTCCTCTGGACTGATACCGGCGTTGTGGATGAGGTGGGGGAGCGCCAGCACGCCGCCCGCCTTGCAGGCCAGGTTCTCAAGCAAAACGTGGGCTGCAAGCGATTCGTCGGTGTCGTGACCGCTTCTGCAGCATCCGACGATGGTGTTATCACTATAGAGGGGCAACGCTGAATGTTCCTGAACTTCCTTTGTGATTTCTTCTACCTGATGACCTTTTTCAAGCCTGTCGAGCTGCTTCTCGTTCATCAACGGATGGGTTGAAAGGTCTGTTTTTACTTGTTTCGCGAAACCCTCTTCCAGCCAGATGATATCGAATACATCGCATATATCCATCAGCCCGAGAAACTCGGCTTCGGGCATGATCTCACCATATTTTCCGGATCTGGACGCATTTTGGAGTCTGTTTTCGTACATGGGACGGGCATGGGTGGCCAGCGTCTCCAGGCGCATGGCGCCTATGTAAACCTGATTGGGAGGATATCCGCAGGCCTGCTCGAAGGTCTGCATTTTTCCCGAAAGGTTTTTCAGGAACTCCGTCTCTCCGCGGGCCTTGCGCTCGGATTCCGGTGTAACTCCATACCATTTCGCCAGTTCGGGGGTATGGTTGAGGCAGTAGGCGTAACCCTTGATGGCTGCGTGGGGCATTTATGATACTCCCTTCTCATGTAGCCTTAGGCGTTTAGTATACGAAGGCCCGGGTCTGGCCCGGGCCTTCAAAAAAATTGCTAGTTGTTGAATACCGTCTGATCCTCCACAGGGGTCTCAAGGGCGGCAAGAGCCTTTTTCAGTAGTTCCATGCGGAGTTTGAATTCCTCTTCCTGTGTTTTCTCAGGATCTCCCAAAGGATGAGGAATGGCTATGGCCGGGATTATCCTGTTGGCGCCGACCGTGAGCGATATGGGCACTATGGTGCAGACATGCGCCACGGGCAGCCCCGCCCGTTCTATTTCCTTGACTATCGTTGCGCCGCAACGAGTACAGGTTCCTCAGGTCGATGTAACTATCACGGCGTCGACGTTGCTGTCTTTGAGCTTTTGGGCTATTTCCGCTCCGTAGCGTTTGGCGTTTCCTACCGACGTTCCGTTGCCCACGGTAGTGTAGAACATCTCGTGGAATGAACCGAAGAAACCTTCCTTCTGCAGCTGGCGCATCGCATCCACCGGCAGAACCCGGTTGGGATCGTCGTTTGCGTAGGTCGGATCATACCCTCCATGAGCCGTTTCATGTGTCTCGGAGGTGATCTCTTTGAACTCCGCGAGGCTGTATTCCCCGTACTTGGAAGCGCTTGACGCCTCTATGTGATCAGGGTTGCCTTTTGGAACAATCCCGCCCGATGTTACAAGGGCTATTTTGGCATGCTTCATGTCCACGACGGGAGGATTCGGGGGCACCCTGTCGAAGGACGGCATGGGATACTCCGTATCGAAAGGCTCTCCGCGCAACTTGCGGGCGAACATCTCTACAGCCCTTTGTGCGCCTGTGGTCTCATCGAAGAAGTTCCTTCTGAGTCCCCTCTCGATATATCCTTCCTGAGAAGGCATGCCCAGAACTTCTCCCCTGAGTTGTTTGAGTACGAGAGCCGTCATGACCGGCACCGCGTCCTTCATCCCCCTGGCGCTGTCGGCTGTTTCCGCGATCACCGTGGCTTTTCTGTACATGTCCACTCCGGGGTTCTCTGGATACATTCCGGAAACGGTGGGTATGCCAAGTTCCTCTGCTACCATTTCACAAACGGCTCCGCACGCTGTTCCATAGCGGCCGGCGTTGAAGGCCGGGCCTGCGACAACGGCGTCAGGCTTGTACCGGGATATCATTTCCATTACCTGTTTTTTTGCCTCTTCCATGCTTTCCGCAAAGTATGAATCGCCACAGAAAACGGTACCCACTATTTCGGCCTCTCCGCCGAAAG
>CAZBLL010000266.1:0-2013 GCA_964492625.1 uncultured Synergistaceae bacterium | reverse complement strand
GCTCTTCCATGGTCACGTACGGCTGGCTCTGCTGTGAATAGCTTGCGACCCTGTGTCTTACAAGCTGATGGGTACAGACACGGCTGAGGCCGTCCAGGGCGAAAGTAAATGAAGCGTGTTCAAAAGGGGAAAAGTGTCCCGAACGCACAAGATGGGTCAGAAATTTCAGGTCCCTCTCCGTGTCGCTATCGTCCATAAGACCCTTGGCCGAGATCGGGCTGTAACAGAGCCTGGCGGCGGAGGCCACGACGGCGTCGGGCTCCGGGGTGTAAGATAATAAAGCTACCGCGAGCGTCATAATAAAGAAAAGGGGGGAGCCTGGCTCCCCCTAGTCCTTTTCTTCGTCCCCGGCCTGCCTGCCGAAGCGGGTGCCGGCGTACTTCTGCTGGAATTTCTCAACGCGCCCGGCTTCGGAGACCCTGGTCCCGCGCTTACCCGTATAGAAGGGGTGACATGAAGAACATACAGCCACCTTTATTTCGTCTACGGTGGAGCGGGTTTCAAAGGTATTTCCGCAAGCGCAGGCGACGCGGCACTTCTTGTACTCGGGATGAATATCCTTTTTCATCCATTCGTCACCTCCACAGCAATTCAGACTGCTTCACAGAGAGAGAATGTACCACAGCCAACAGTCAAATACAAGCGACCGGGACATTCAGGTGCTTCAGATGTGCATTACGCCCAGGCCGCACCGTTCGTGGTGAGCCACGGCGTGATAGGCGGTATCTCCCACTACGGCGACGGCTATCCAGCGACTGTTTCTTACAATACCTATCTTGGCCCCTATGCTGGCCTCAAGCATGCTCATTGAAATGAATCCGTTCATGGCTTCCAGCGCCGCGTGCATAAGGGCGTGCATTTCATCGCCCCTTTTCTGTACGACCTCGGCGTTGAGAGCGGCGCCCACAACGGCTCTCGTGATTTTCTGGGGAAGCTCTCCCGCAAGTCCCCCGACCTCCGTGGCCACGGTCTTCCAACCAAAATCGATTATCTGCCGCTTCAGCAAGTGTTCCTCCTCGGAACCTGTGGTGGAGGCCAGAAGCAGAGCCGCTCTTCCAACCTGGCTTTCATCGACTATCCTCAGGCTGACGCTGAGCTCCATAACCGGCCTCTCCTGCTCCCGTGTCATGCGATCTGGCTCCCTGGTATTGATCTGTTCGGTCTTCCCGGCTTCCACTGTCTCTCTTTCCGCAGGCCCGGACTCCATGCCGAGAATATCCTTCCATCCCATAAACAACATTACCTCCCGTTGAACCGGAAAACATCCGGCCTATGTTTCACGAAATGCTGAGGATTCTGTACAAAGTATATAACATTCATAGCGATTACTGTAACACTGTTTTCCTGTCAGTCAGCGGTTGTTTTTACAAGAGAAATTCACCCAACGCTCAAAGGCTTGAAAGGATGGCCCGGGAAACTTATACTGTTAGTGTGTCTGCGTAAAATTTGCGTGTAATCATACTTTTCAGATCCTCCGGGGGGTGGTTAAGAAAAGAGAATAGTAACGGCAGTATCGCGTAGCACATGGATGAAAGTTTAATAGCAGAGAATTGGAGGGGATCGTTTCATGAAAAAGATTTTTGCGCTTGCCCTTGTTTTGGTAATGGCCATGGCCTGCGGCGCCTCGGCTCAGACATTCGTCTCCCTGGCGACCGGCGGAACCGGCGGAACCTACTATCCCGTCGGCGGCGGCGTAGCCGACATCGTCAGCAGGAACCTTCCCGATGTTCAGATGACCGCGGAGACCGGAAACGCCTCCGTTGCCAACTGCAACCTTATCGGGACACATCAGATCGAGATGGCTTTTGTACAGAACGATGTTGCTTCCTTCGCCTACAACGCAAAGTTTATGTTTAACGAAGCCTACAAGAACATCAATACCGTGGCCTGCCTCTATCCCGAGACCATCCAGGTTATCGCCATGAAGTCCGCCGGCGTCAACACCATGGAGGACCTCAAGGCAAAAGCCGGAGATCTCCGGATATCCGTCGGCGCGCCCGGCTCCGGCGTACA
>CAZBLL010000265.1:0-2027 GCA_964492625.1 uncultured Synergistaceae bacterium | reverse complement strand
AGCAGAAAAAGGGTCCGGCGTTGGGATGGTCGGTCGTCAGGAAGACCCTCCAGGGATCTGCGGCCAGCAGGAAGAGTTCGAGACCCGTCACCCACTGCAGAGCGTTGATCTTGTTCTTGCGACTGTAGCGGATGGGCACTATACCGCCGCCCGTTTCGTTCTCCTCGTCGCCCCCGAACCATTTGTGCCCGGTCATCGTCCCCAGGTTGTACTGGAACGGGCCGTCGGATGTCATAGTAGTTGCCGGGCCGAAAACAATCTGCCCGACGTCAAAGGTTACGTTGGAGTTGGCGTTCACGGCCTCGGCCAGTTCCTCAGTCCTGCTTCGGAAACGTCCCTTTTTATCCTTGCCATAGCTCATGAACTGCAGATGGGTCAGATGGAGCCTGCCGGGCGCGTTGCGTATTGAATCAAGGGTCTGCTCGGCGCTTTCCGTCGTACCCAGGTTCAATCCGTGCAGATGCACCCCGTGGGGTAGCCCCAGTTCGTCGGCCGATCTTATCAGCGCGTTCAGGACCTTCCTGGGTGTAAGATTGAACCCGCCTATGTCCTGGTCCCAGTTTTTCACGTTGCTTCTGGACGATTTCCAGTTCTCCACGCCGCCGGGGTTTACCACCTTGACGCCGTAACCTCTGGAGGCCTTCAGTGTCCAGGCAACGAAATCTCTCGCCATCGAGAGCTCTCCTCTGGAGATGCAGTCGAAAAGGAATTCGTTGTTGCCCATCGTGATGAGGATACCCTAGTCCAGGCAGGGCATGTCTTCCAGTTCTTCATGGGTATGTCTGGCCACTATGGGGGCGCACGCGGCTTCCATAACAGTCGTGTAACCCATTTCAGCGTACATGCAGCCGGTCATAAAGGTAGTGGGTACGGTGAATCCGGCTCCCGAACGCCCCCCCCTGGCCCTGTCCATCTTGTGCGCCTCGTGTTCTTCGGGGCACATCTTTCTTCCGTGGTTCACCTTGGCCCCCGCGATATGGGAGTGGACGTCCACACCGCCGGGCATTACGTTCATACCGGAGGCGTCGATTATCTCGGCGCTGTTTTTGTCTACTTCGCTCTCCGAAACGACCACGCCGTCCCTTATCCAGATATCCTTTATCTGTCCGTCTAAGCCATTGGCGGGATCATATAGTTTCCCGCCTGTAATTCCGATCGTCCCGTTTTTCATCTGTCAACTTCCTCCAGAAGGCGGTCGAATATCTCCTCGTCCGTGGGACGGCAGCGTTCCCGGAAAGCCCTTGTTCTGATCGGGACACCGTCCATCCGGTAATAGGTACCCTCGGCGTCCACTCCATACTGGGCTCCCGGCAAATAGACGGTTGCTTTCGCCGCCGTGAGAGACATGTTGGGGTCAACGACCACGTGGGGAATGGAATCGAGATAGTCGGCGGCCCTTGCGGGGAAATGAGCGCCCGGGTCCGACGCCACTATAAGCGCCGCGTCGGCTTCCCTGCGGGCCAGCATGTCAACCGCCGTAAACTCGCCAGGTCCGTACACGGGAACTCCTCCAGCCAGACTGACGGCGAACGGATACCCCGTCTGCCAGGTCAGAACGGCGTCGGCTCCCGCTACGTTGCCGTGTCCTCTCATGGCCACAACGGAAAACCTGGTATGGGCGTTCAGGTCCCGGACCAGGGAAAAATACTGCCCTACGTTAAGGTCCTTGCCTGCCGTCATCGTCAGACCCATACCGAAGAAGGCCGCTCCGTAACGGCACTGTTTCATTTCCCCCGCCAGCTCCACAAGTTCCTCACGGGGTACGCCTCCTACCGAAGAAGCCGTCATCTCCCTGCCCTGGACAAGCGCCCTGAGAGCTGTAAGAACCTCGTAATCCCTTCCCTGTTCGATCCTGAGAAAGCGGTCCACCGCCTTCGCGCTTGGCGTTTCGCGTATATCCACCAGAACCACCTTGCGGCCCTTGCGACCCTGGGGCGTGAAACGCCCTTTGGGCATCAGGGAATAACGGGTGAAGTGCCTGCTGTGGGCCACCATGGGGTTGCAGCCCCAGAACAAAAGAAAATCGG
>CAZBLL010000264.1:0-2061 GCA_964492625.1 uncultured Synergistaceae bacterium | reverse complement strand
GCGGCAGCAGATCCGGTTCCGCTTCGGGGATGAGTTCCTTCCATTCGTCTTCGGGCAGGCTCGTCAGGGAGCGTTTACGGTCGAGACACCACGCCACCGCCGAACCGACTTTTTCGTGCGCCGTACGGAAGGGAACTCCCTTGAGCACCAGATATTCCGCCGCATCGGTCGCCAGGAGGAACCCGTCCTCAAATGCCTTGCCCGCACGTTCCGGGTCTATTTCCACCCGGGCCACCAGTTGAGGCAATACATCGAGTACGTCGCTTACGATCTGGATAGACGACCACAGCGCCCGCTTGTCTTCCTGCATGTCCCTGTTGTAGGCAAGCGGCAATCCCTTGATTATGACAAGCTGATCCATCAAGTCGCCTATTACGCGGCCTGTGCGACCCCTGACCAGTTCCAGTACGTCCGGGTTCTTTTTCTGGGGCATCATACTGGACCCGGTACAGAAGGCGTCGGGCAGCAGCACCCAGCCGAATTCCCTGCTGCTGTATATAACCAGATCCTCCGCCATGCGGCTGGCGTGGAGCATCATCATCGCCAGGGCGTACTGACAGTCGAGAAGATGATCGCGGTGCGACACCGAATCCAGACTGTTGTCTGTGACTTTATCGAAGCCCAGCAATCCCGCCACGTAACCCCTGTCGAGCGGCAGGGTGGAACCCGCAAGGGCTCCACTGCCGAGGGGACACTCGTTCAGCGATTCCAGGGCGAAAAGGACCCTGCGAAAATCACGCACCATTGCCCAGAAATGCGCCATCCAGTAGTGCCCCATGCTGATTGGCTGGGCCTGCTGCAGGTGCGTGTACCCGGGAACTATTACATGCCTGTGGGTGATGGCCCTGTCGACCAGCGAATCCAGCAGCGTAAGCAGTCCGTCCCCTGCGGCAACCATTTCCCTGCGCAGAAACAGACGCACCGACGTTATGGACTGATCGTTTCTGCTGCGTCCCATATGTAATTTGGCCCCAAGCGGGCCTATCAGCTGGGTAAGGCGAGACTCTATGTTCATGTGGACGTCTTCCATCGAAGCCGACGGCTCGAACCTGCCCGTGCGAATTTCCTCGAGGACCGCTCTGAGGCCTTCCTCTATCTTCTGTGCTTCCGGTTGCTGCAAAAGCCCCGTATGGGCCAGCATCCTGACATGAGCGATGCTGCCGTAGATATCGAACGGCGCAAGACGCCAGTCGAGGTCCAGCGACTGGGTGAATTTCTGAACACTCTCGCCCGTATCTTCACGAAACCTTCCATGCCTCATCACTACACACTCCCCCGCGACAATTCCACTCTTCCGACCGCGAGGCCCATGGCCCGGCCAGTCTCGCGCAACGCCCCCACAAGAGCCCTGTTTCGGAGTGGGTGTATTTTCCGGCTCCCCAGTAGTGCAGCATAGCCTCCAGCACGCATATGCCGGCTACGATAATATCCGCCCTGCCGGGTTCAAGACCCGTTATCTCTTTCGCCCTGTCCGAAACGGGCAACATCCGTAATGACCTTTCCAGCTCCTGCAGGTCGTCTCTCGTTACATTCCTGGCGTGAATGAGCCCGGGAGCGTATTTCTCCACGGGTATCTCCGAAAGCATCATCGCCACCGATGAGGAAGAGCCTCCCACCCCCGCAAGCGGGGATCCCGAAGCAATTCCAGTCTTTTCGATGACCGACACGGAATGTTCCATTATCTGGTCGCGATCTTCACCGAATCGCCCCGTCATCCGGACCGCTCCCAATGGAAGCGAAACATTCTCCTTTGCGGTTGCTATCTCCAGGCTGCCCCCTCCCAGGTCGAAAACAGCATCTGCGGCGCCAGGACCCAGAAGAGCTCCTTCTCTGCTCAACTCTGCCTCGTCTTTACCGGAAAGCAGCTCCAGGGAAACACCCGCAGCGCTTTCCAGCGAACCGGCCGCGCCGCGCCAATTTTGCGCCGCGCGCAGACTTTCGGTGGCGAAAAGGGAAATTTCGCCTTGCGAAACCCCGAGTCGGTCAAGAAAAACGGCGGCGTCCGTAACGGCAGCCCGCGTACGTTCAAGCGATTCGGGCAGAATGGAGAAAGCGCCTCTC
>CAZBLL010000263.1:0-2062 GCA_964492625.1 uncultured Synergistaceae bacterium | reverse complement strand
CGGTATGGATCACCGAAGGTTTCGATTACGACCTCGACAGGACCGTGGAAGACATCAGACCTCATTACGACTTCGACGAAACCTGCAGTGGAACAGTACCTGAGGCCCTGGTTTGCTTTCTCGACGCCGACAGTTGGGAAAAAGCGGTAAGAAACGCCGTTTCTCTTGGAGGCGACGCGGACACTCTGGGGTGCATAACGGGAGCTGTAGGTGAAGCCTACTGGGGCCATGTGCCTGAAAGGGTAGCCGAAAAGGCAATGGCGTTACTCGACCCCGTTATACGAGACGTTCTCTGCCGTTTCAGGCTGCGATACGGTTTCCGCAGAGCGGCAAGGCCGCGATAAAAAACAGGGCGCGGGTTTTGTACCCGCGCCCTGTCACCTTTGATGTTGCCTTAAGCCGATTCAGTCACTACTATTGAACTTGTCATGAAACCAATAACAATTGTGGTCAACGATCTCATGCAACAGGATTACGAATATGTTCTTACAGAGCCCGAGGGGCAAAATTTCGCGCCAGGCTTTCAGCCGCAGTTGTCGCCCTCGGAGATGCTTGTGCTTGGAGTGTTCGGGGGCAAGTATATGACGGATTGCAGGGGTGAATTCCCCGATCAATGGTTTACCGACGCCCGTCTATGCCCCGGGCTGCACGACCCGGAGCTTAACTTTTATGGCGTCAACGCTTCGAAACCGCTTTCGTACTGGAGACTCAAGGGCTGGATATACCATGAAGACCCGAGAGGATGGTTTCAATGGTATTGCCGCTATTACATGGGCCGAAGGTGTTTCGACGACGAGCGCCAGATATCCCGGTGGAAAGCCATGACCCGGCATATCGCCCAGGTCCGTAAACACTGTGACCAGGGTGACCTGTACTGCCGGCGCAGGCAGCGCCAGGCGTTGCTCCACTGGGCCTACGACAGCAGGGTTCTATAGGCCAGGGCCGATTTGCCAGCCTTGTCTGGCTTTTCACCCCGGGCAACCGGTGTTATGTTGCCTAAAAAAGCGGCGCGCCGCCAGGAGTGGTGTTGATGAAACGATCAATAATTTTGTGGATTCTGACCGGAACGGCCATTGTTGCAGTTCCGGCTTTTCCCGCCGAAGATATTTCGGGCTGGACCTACGAGGATCTGGTTTCCGCCTATTCGGCCAGAGAAAATGCTGCGCCCGAAGCGGATAGACTTGCAAAAGAGCTTGTAGGCGAGGCTCACGACGCAGGGGAAGCGTCATTGTGGAGATCGGTCATCGATAATGCTGTACCAGCCAGAGAAAAGGCCGCAAATGGATTGGCGCTGATCGCAAAAATATTCCCTGGCGGAGACCCCGGGCAATGGGATACAGTGAGCGGATTCTGGATACCGGAGATGATCCCTAGGCCGCTTGCGGCTCTGGATTCCGTATACTATACGTCTCTGGCCCTGCTCGAGATGGACGATGCGGGTGCTCCGTGGCTTGCGCGGAGATTGCTGCAGGGACTCAGGAAATCTTCACGAGCAACGCACATGGCTCTGAGAACGGCTCCGGCCGAATATGAACAAATCGTTTCTTTGATGCGTAAAAGAACATCCCCCGCGCCTGTAGGGGGATGGCCTTCGGGGGCTATCAAAGGAACTCTGCCTTTCGCCCGCCCGGTCCGTTGGGTGGTGACAGAAGATTGCGCAATGTTGCGGAAAATGGTTTTTCTCAATTCCGCCGGGCAGCCGGTGTCGGGAACGGGGTCCTACGCCTGGGATAGAGAGAAAGGCGCCCTGTACAGGGTAGTGGAACACGAAGATGACGATATCTGGTGGTGGCTGCGCCCGTAGTGGGACGACCCCGAGAAAGCTGTCCGGTGACCGCAGATCCCCGTCTGGAGACAGGGAGGACTGAAAATCATGAAGAAAGCGATTCTTCTCGTTGTAGCCGCGAGCACCCTGATGTCGTTTGTCGCGTATGGAAGGAGCGATGAAACCATGAAGAATGTCCACATCAGCGATATTCCGGCTATCGATCGGAGCAAATCGCCTTCCATGGAGACCGCCACTTTCGCTCTTGGCTGATTCTGGGGACCCGACTCCCGGTTC
>CAZBLL010000262.1:0-2092 GCA_964492625.1 uncultured Synergistaceae bacterium | reverse complement strand
TTACTGCGCCTTTAACGAAGAAAATCTGGCGACGTTTCTGGTATACGCCGGCTCTTCGGCCCACGTGGAAGCCACAATGGTTGCAGGGCGATGGATATACAGGACAGGAGATCACCCCGGTCAGGATGTCGAGCTGATTTGCCGTGAAGCTTTGCGCTGTCGCAACGAGCTGACCCGGTCCTGAACCGTGGTATAATCTCGGAAAACAAAAAAAGAGGGGATTGCTTCATGCAGTGGAGAAGCGGCAACGAGCTCAGAGAACTGTTCCTGCGATTTTTCCAGGAAAGGGATCACAGGCGTTTCAGGAGTTTTTCCCTTGTTCCTGATGATCCTTCGATCCTTTTTACCATTGCGGGCATGGTGCCGTTCAAACCCTATTTTCTGGGACGCAAGACACCGGATTTTTCAAGGGCTACGACATCGCAGAAATGCGTGAGAACCAACGATATCGACAACGTCGGTTTTACGGCAAGACATCACACATTTTTTGAAATGCTCGGGAACTTCAGTTTCGGCGATTACTTCAAAAGCGGCGCCGCACGTTTTGCCTGGGATTTCCTGACAGAACACGTAGGGCTTGATCCCGACAGGTTGTATCCCACTATATTTCGCGACGACGACGAAGCCTTCGAAATCTGGAACAGCGAAATAGGCGTACCGTCGAAGCGCATCTACCGTATGGGAGAGGAAGACAATTTCTGGTCGGTCGGTCCGGTGGGTCCATGCGGACCCTGCTCGGAACTGATCTACGACCAGGGTCCGGCCTTTTCCTGCGGAAAAGACACCTGCGACGTGGGTTGCGACTGTGATCGCTATCTGGAGATATGGAACCTGGTGTTCATGCAATACAACAGGGACGAAGATGGCAACATGACTCCCCTGCCGAAGCAGAACATCGACACCGGCATGGGGCTGGAGCGGCTTGCCTCAGTGGTCCAGCAGGTGAACGGGGACTTTGAAACCGATCTGTTCAAGCCGCTGATAGATCATGCGTGCAGCACGGCGGGGGTAACCTACGGTGCTACAAGGCGAGAGGATATCGCGGTTCGGGTCATAGCGGATCATTTCCGCGCCACCTGTTTCATGATCGCCGACGGCGTGCTTCCTTCCAACGAGGGACAGGGATATGTGCTTCGCAGGATACTGAGAAGGGCTGTGCGCTTCGGCAGACTGCTTGGTATCGACAGGCCCTTCCTGATGGAGTTTTTCCCAATTCTGTGTGGCCTCATGGGCGAGCAGTATCAGGAAATACCCGAAGAGAAATCGCTTATAGAACAGGTTGTGACCCAGGAAGAGAAGCGTTTCGGACGGACGCTCGAGCAGGGCTCAAATCTTCTTGAAAACGAAATGCAGCGTCTCGGAGAACGGGGAGAGAAGCTGCTTTCGGGAGCGGTTGCTTTTGAGCTTTACGATACGTTCGGTTTTCCCTATGAACTGACTGAGGAGATATGCTCGGAATCCGGTGTGGAAATAGACCGGGGCGGATTCGAGAAGTCCATGGAACTTCAAAGGGACCGAGCTCGCAAAGCTGCGAAGCACGACTCTGGAGAAACGGGATTGCCTGTCACGGGGACCCTGGCCGAAGATCTCCCGGCCACGGTTTTCGAGGGCTACGTAAAGGAAACTCTCGAAACAGTGATCATCGCCCTTATAGTGAAAGGCGAACCGGTTTTACGCGTGGACGAGGGTTCTGAAGTCGATGTCGTTTTGAAAGACACTCCCTTTTACGCTGAAATGGGCGGTCAGGTAGGCGACAGGGGCGTAATTGAATGCAGGGATTTCCGGATCGCGGTTCATGATACGTCTGCGGCGCCCGGCGGCGCTGTGCTGCACAGGGGAACCGTCGAAAGAGGAGTTCCCGTTAAGGGCGCAGAGGTTACTGCTTCTATTGTTTCCGAAAGGCGAGCAGCCATCAAGAGGCATCACACGGCAACCCATATGGTGCACGAAGCGCTAGGGAGAGTACTCGGCGCGCATGTCCGGCAGGCGGGTTCGCTTGTGGGACCCGATTTCATGAGGTTCGACTTTACCCACATGAGCCCGATGTCGGAAGATGAGATTGGAGCCGTAGAATCCATAGTAAACGAAACAG
>CAZBLL010000261.1:0-2150 GCA_964492625.1 uncultured Synergistaceae bacterium | reverse complement strand
CTGGGGTTTCCTTACGGCGAGCGTTCTGCCGGATGGAAAATGTTCCATCGTGTCGGTCGTCGACGTGACGGAGCTCAAGAAAAAAGAAGAGGCATTGCGCAAAAGCGAGGAACTGTACTCCGGAATAGTCCAGACCCAGACGGAACTCATTTCACGATTCACCCCTGACCTTGTACTCACCTTCGTCAACGACGCCTACTGCCGCTACTACGACCGAACCAGGGACAGCCTGATAGGCAAAACGTTCACGGGACACGCGCTCCCCGAAGACCTTGAGAAACAGAAGGCCTATTTCGCCTCCATAACCATGGAAAACCCGGTAAACGACGTAGAGGAGCGCACCCTTTTGCCATCCGGCGAGATGCGCTGGCAGCACTGGTACGACAAGGGCATTTTCGGTCCAGACGGCGAGCTGGTGGAAATACAGTCGACGGGCAGAGATGTCACCGAACGCAAGATCATGGAGACCGCGCTGGAAGAAAGCAACGCCCGTTTCATGAACCTGTTCCGCCAGAGCAGGGCGATGATGCTGCTGATAGACCCCGACGACGGCCGAATAATAGACGCAAACGACCAGGCCGCAGATTTCTACGGCTATGACAGGCGAACGCTTGAAAACATGAACATAAAGGATATCAACCAGCTTGACCCCGGGCAGGTGCAGCAGGAGATGACAGGGCCAGGGAGAAGAGCCGGAACCATTTCGTTTTCCCCCACAGGCTTGCCGACGGATCCGTGAAGACCGTGGAAAGCTACACCGGCCCTGTCGATTTCGGAGGCAGGACCGTTCTCTTCTCGATAATTCACGACATCACCGATCGCAAAAAGATGGAGATCGATCTCGAAGCCGCATACGGCATGCTGGACCGTGCGTTCAAAAAAACCATAGAGATGACCGGGCGCATCATCGAGGTCCGCGATCCCTATACAGCCGGTCACCAGCGCCGGGTGGCGCTGCTGGCCCGGCGCATCGCCGGGGAAATGGACCTTCCCGAAAAAAGCAGGGAATCGGTATATTACGCCGGACTCGTTCACGACGTGGGAAAGATATACGTTCCCAGCGAAATCCTCAGCAAGCCGGGAAAACTGATGCAAAGCGAGTGGATGCTCATCCGCCAGCACCCGCTGCACAGCGCGCAGATACTGAAAGACCTGGACCTGCCCTGGCCGGTATCGCAAATTGCTCTTTCCCACCACGAAAGGCTCGACGGCAGCGGGTATCCACAGGGCCTTGCGGGTGACGAAATTTGTATTGAGGCCCGTATTCTGATGGTTGCCGACGTGGTCGAAGCAATGGCCAGCCACAGGCCGTACCGCCCACCGCTGGGCATTGATGCAGCTCTCGACGAAATTGCCATTAACCGCGGCAAACTCTACGACCCCGACGTGGTTGACGCCTGCCTGTATGTTTTCAGCGAAAAGGGCTATGCCTTTGAAACCGGAGACCCGGAAGGGGAAATGTAAATGACTACGGGGCTGAAAAAGCGGCTGCAAAAGGGAGATGTCGTCGTAGGACCCTTTATGGGGCTCAACTGCCCCGATTTGGTGGAGATCATCGGCATGGCGGGTTTCGACTTCTGCGTCATCGACACCGAGCACGGCCCCATGGACCCGGAGTCGATACAGCACATGATAAGGGCCGCCGAGGCGGCGGGCGTAGCCCCCGTGGCCCGGGCCCCAAGGCCCGACGCTGTGGATATCCTCAAACTGCTGGACGTTGGCGCCGAGGGCGTCCATGTCCCCCAGGTCAACAGCCCGGAAACGGCCCGAACGGCGGCCTCGGCGGCCCGCTATTACCCAGAAGGGACAAGGGGAGTCGCCATTCCCAGGGCGCTTTCCTACGGAATGGAGCCGCTCGTGGGGGCGCTGGAAAAGGCCAATGAAAAAGTACTTACGGTCGTGCACTGTGAAAACACGCTGGGGCTTTCGTATCTGGAGGATATAGCCGCCGTTGACGGCGTGGATATGGTGTTCGTGGGGCCGTACGATCTTTCGCAATCTCTGGGGGTTCCCGGGGAGATATTTCACCCGGTCATGGTGGAAGCCGTTTCCCGGGCCCTCGCCGTAACGTGCGACGCTGGAAAACCGGCGGGAATATTTGTTACATCAACCGACGAAGCGCTGCGGCGTATCGACGAGGGCTTCCGCTA
>CAZBLL010000260.1:0-2195 GCA_964492625.1 uncultured Synergistaceae bacterium | reverse complement strand
CTTTTCTGCCAGCTGATTGCTGTTCGCTGCCACCTGGTTTTTCCGCCATCGGGTTCCTGGCCCCTGCTTCCTAACGGGTTTATAAGCCCCTCGGCTTTCCTGTTTCCTGCCTCCTGTTACCTGCCACCTGTCTTTTCCACCATCGTCTCCTTGCCCCTGCCTTTTCCCTTACAATAGTCTACGTCCGTATGTCTATACGCTTGTGCTGGAGGAGTCGCCTTGGATCGAATGCAGCAGACACCGGCTACTGCCCTAAAACCGCGCAAAACGTACGTTTCGCCGCGCACATGGGCGGCGCTTTTTCTGCTTTACGCGGTATGGGGCTCGGTTTTTTTGGCCAACAGGTTCGCTCTGGAAAGCTTTCCCCCGTTTTTGCTCAACGCAGCCCGTTTTCTGGCGGGAGGCGTTGTGCTCTACGTGATCTTGCGATTCAGGGGAGAGCCCCCGATGGGGCCAAAGGCCTGGGCGGCGTCGTTTCTTGTTGGAGCACTGCTTTTTATAGGCGGGGCCTCGCTGCTGTGCGTGGGGCAGCAGTGGGTGGCTTCGGGCCTCGCGGCGACGCTTATTGCCACCGTACCGCTGTGGACGGTGGTATTCGCCGGGATATGGGAGCGCATGCCCACGCCGCTTGAGTGGGCCGGGCTTGTCACGGGCGTTGCGGGGGTGGGCCTGATGAACCTTGAGAAAGGCGTCAGCGGCAACCCCCTGGGGGCTTTCGTCATACTGTGCGCCGCCGCGCTGTGGGGGCTGGGATCGGTGCTCAACAGACGGCTGGAGGTGCTTCAGAGGCCCCTGGGGTCGGCAACGGAGATGATAGCCGGAGGGGTGCTGCTTTTGGCCCTGGGTCTTGCGACGGGCGAAAGGATCGAGTGGCCGCTGACCGCCAAAGCGGGGCTGGGAATGCTTCACCTGGCCATTTTTGCGTCGGTGCTGGGCTTTTCGCTGTACAGGTTCCTTCTGCAGACGACGCGCCCCGCCTTCGCCACCAGCTATGCCCTTGTAAACCCGGTAATCGCAATGGCTCTGGGTATTATGTTTGCGGGAGAAAGCCTTTCCCCGGTGGCCGGAGCGGCCACGGCCGTAATACTTCTGGGCGTGGGGCTGGTATTCAGGGGCCGGAAAGGATAATATATCCCTGCATCTGGACACCGCGGCAAAGAGGGGAGTGGGTTTGTTATGCCGTTAAGCAAAATCGCCGATTATCTGAAAAAGGGCGAGGCGGCCGTTCTTACAGGGGCGGGTATGAGCACCGCCTCGGGCCTGCCGGATTTCCGGGGAAAGGCGGGTCTCTGGAAAAACAGGGACCCCAGGGTCCTGGCGTCGCTAACCTCGATGGAACACAGCCCCGACGAGTTCTACGAGTTCTACAGAAGCCGCATAAACGCCCTAGAAGGGGTCAAACCCAACAGGGGTCACTATATCCTATCGGAATGGCAGCACAGGGGGCTTCTGGAGGGCCTGGTGACCCAGAACGTGGACGGATTGCACCAGGAAGCGGGCTCTTTCGAGGTGTGGGAACTGCACGGAAACCTGAAAGAGGTTCGCTGCGCCCGGTGTGGAAAAGTCTACAAAAGTTCCCTGATGATGAAACAGAGGGAATGCCCCGAGTGCTCGGGGCCGCTCAGGCCAAACGTCGTGCTTTTCGGTGAGCAGTTGCCGGGCCGCCCGCTGGAGGAGGCCGAGCGCCTGGCCACATCGGCCGGATGTTTCCTTGTGCTGGGGTCTTCTCTGGAGGTTTCGCCCGCCAACTGGTTTCCCTCGCTGGCCAGACGCAGCGGCGCCGATTTGTTCATAGTCAACAAAACACCCACGCCGCTCGACGGAGTGGCGACCGGCGCCGTCCACGACGACATAGTCGACGTTCTGGAGCAAATCGATGGCATGCTGGAGAGTATATAGGGGCTGACTATATCTGACCTAGGAGCAGCTGGCAGCAATCAGCTGACAGCTGGCAGAAAAGGCAGAGGCAAGGAGACGATGGCGGATGGCGGAAAAAGACAGTTGGCAGCGCGCAGCTGACAGCAGGCAGAAAAAGCGAAAGCTTTTGATGTCACCCCGATACGAAGCGCCAGCGTAGTGACGGCGTGCCCCGAGCGAAGCGGCAGGGCAGGGGTCTCGGTTTTCGTAAACCGTCAACCGGGAATCGGGAACCGTAAGGTCAAAACCCGAACCGAGATTCTTCGGCCCTTCGGGCC
>CAZBLL010000259.1:0-2232 GCA_964492625.1 uncultured Synergistaceae bacterium | reverse complement strand
GGGTATGTCCAGCGTTTCCGCCAGCCGTTGCATACAGGAGCGTCTAGGGAAAGAGACCCCGTTTTCGTCGTCCGATTCTCGTCCCGCAGCGCAAAGGACAAGACTGTCCTTCGCCCTTGTGCAGGCCACGTACAGCAGCCGTTCCTGTTCTTCGAGCGCGTCGAACAGTTCCATAGCGTCGTGTATTTGCGGCGCAAGCGGTTTTTCATCCCCGCAACCCTGCGGAAAGGATGTAAAGACCGCTCCGAAAACGGGTGACGGCGCCAGGCTCACCGAAGGGGGGCGGGTCTTTGGCCTGTGCTCCAGCCCGGCCAGTATGGTTACGGGAAACTCCAGCCCCTTGGCAGCGTGAATAGTCATAACGCGCACCATATCGTCACCGTCGTCCAGCGCTCCGGCTTCCGCCGAGGGGTTGCCGTTGCGAATGGTGTTGCGTATCCAGCCGGCGCATCCGGCCAGGTTGCCGTCGGCCGTGTTTTCGTATTCCCTGGCCAGGTCTATGGCCCTGCGTATGTTGGCTGCCGCTCTCAGCCTTCTCCACGGGGGGTGCGCCGCTACGGCCGAAACATCCTGCAGCAGCCGCCCCAGAGCCGAAGCCGGGCCTTCGACCAGCGCCTTTTTCTGAAGCTCTTCCATGCGGGCGACGATGTCGGGTCTCGTTTCGTCAAGCGTTTCGGCAATGCTCTTAGGTTTCCCCGAATCGTTTCGCCGGTCCGCCAGAATGTTCATGGCCTCATCCGGGGAAACCCCGGAAAGCGGTGAAAGTAGCCACGAAGCCAGAGTCGTTTCGTCCGGTGAGCCGGCCAGCATGTTCAGCAGTGACCCTATGTCGCGCACTTCTGAACGGGAGTAAAAATTGCGGTTGCTTTCAAAGGCCAGGGGAATGTTCCACTCTTCCAGAAAAACCTTCTCTATGGCCTCGTATTGCGAACGGGACGGTACAAGCACCGTTACGTCTCCATAGGTTACGGGCCGAAGGCCGTAGCCGCCACTGCCGTCCTCCGCCCAGATGGTGCAACCCTTTTCAACGGCTTTGCTTATCCGGGAGGCGACGTGTCTGAACAGGTTTTCACGTACGCCCTGCGCTTTCAGTTTTTCGCCGTCGGGGTTTTGAGGGTCATTGGCCGAGACGATAATGTGGAAAGGTTCAAGGGACCCGTTCTGTCTCTCGGGCCACCAGTCTCGTTTTTCGGGAGGTGTCAGCGGAGTGTAGGGCTGAGGCGTTCCGGAGGCCACCCCGTCGCTCCACAGTCTGGAGAAAAGTGCGTTGATATTGTTCATTACGGCCTGCCTGCTGCGGAACGTTACATCCAGGGTGATACGTTCCACCTCTTCTTTCGGGCGGGACAGCCATTTCCAGAAAAGTTCCGGCTGGGCGTGGCGGAACCGGTAGATCGACTGCTGGAGGTCTCCCACGATAAAGAGCCCGCCTTTTCCGGATTCATGAAGCGACCGCACCAGGTCGGCCTGGAGACCGTTGGTGTCCTGGAACTCGTCGACCATTATCTGGGCGAACTGCGATGCGTAGGCTTCGTTCAGGGATATGGCCTCCGCAGCACTGCGGATCATGTCGTCGAACGAAAGCAGGCCCCGCGCGTTCTTTTCGTCGAGCCATACTGTCCATAGAGTTGCCGTCAGTTTGAGAAGGTTGCTACGTATCTCCGTTTCCACCGGCTTGAAGCCTGAACCAAGCCAGGACGCGCAGGAGAGCCATTCCTTTCTCGAATCACGGAATGTCTTCATGGATTCACCTGTCGATTCCTTGAGTGCTTCTTCCACGGCGTTAAGCAGTTTCCCGCGATGAAGGGAGCCCAGAAGTCCCTCCCCGCCCAGAAGATCTTTTATAAAAGAAGGCAGCTCTCCGCCCGGCGGCTCTTCTCCCGACCATTTGTCGAGAAAGGTCCCAAGCCTCTTGCCGAATTTAGTAGTTTCGCTTCGGACGTCAAAACCTTTTGAGCCTTCTGGAATAACTTCCTCCAGCCACAGTTTCCAGGCGTTCTTCCATTCCTCCATGAATCGCCCGGCCACATCTAGCGCAGCAGCTTCGTCTCGCTGTTCAATGTCCTCGGCCCATCGCCACAGGTCTTCGGGCGTTCTTTTGCGGCTTGCGTAAAGAGATATGGAGTCGGCCGCCATTCTTACAAGGTTTCCGGGCCTGAAATGATCTACCATGTCCGCGACCAGCGGTTCGGCGAAAATATCCCTTGCCCGAGTGGTCCAGGCTTCAGGCAG
>CAZBLL010000258.1:0-2263 GCA_964492625.1 uncultured Synergistaceae bacterium | reverse complement strand
CGACCGGGGGCCCGTACAGACATGTCTCAGGGAAATGAATGAAGAACTCGGTATCCCAGATTCTTCGGTCAAAGTTATGGGACTTTTGCCCAGTGAATGCACCTTTTCCAGCGATTTCGTCATTTTCCCGGTTATCTGTATTCTCAACTCTGACTTGCGGGCGGATATGATTCGTATCGACCCCGGTGAGGTTCGGATGGTGCTCGATGTGGGGTTGTCGGAACTCGCAGCGGCGCCTGAAATGAAATGGGGCTGGTACGGAGACCGGCCATTCATGTACCCCCGTTTTCCTGTCGGGAACGGTTACGTGATATGGGGGGCAAGCGCGAGGATACTGTGGAGACTGCTGCGCCTGATGCGACATGGATTACTATGGCCCTGATCGGGGCTCATATGTCCATAGCGGGAGGGCTGTGGAAGTCCATTGAGCGAGGAGAAGAACTGGGTTGCGAGGCAATCCAGATTTTCACGCGCAATCAGCTTCAATGGAGATCGGATCCGCTTCCGGATCATGTCTGTGATAGATTTCTGAGAACGTGGGCGAAAAGTTCTGTCCGTTCTGTTACCGCCCATGCTTCGTACCTGATAAACCTAGCGGGTGAGGAAAACGTAAGAAGGAAAAGTATTCTTTCGCTTTCCGACGAACTTGAGAGGTGTGGACAGCTTGGTATAGATTCCCTTGTGCTGCATCCCGGTTCCCACAGGGGGGCGGGGAAAGAAAGGGGTCTGGAGCTTGTAGCGTCCGGGCTGGAGGATGTTTTTCATCACTCACGGGAAACACGCGTGAGGGTGCTTCTGGAGACTATGGCCGGCCAGGGCGACACACTCGGCGACAGGCTGGAAGACCTGGCGGAGATCATCGACAATGTCTCGGTTTTGGACAGACTGGGTGTCTGTATGGATACTTGCCACCTTTTCGCGGCCGGACACGAGCTGCGGACAAAAGAGGCGTACGAAAGGCTGAAGGCCCGGGTGAAAAGGCTATTCGATTCCGGAACGCAGGTGTGCTGGCATTTGAATGACTCCAAAGTCGAAAGAGGGGCCAGAGTAGACCGGCACGAACATCTTGGGGACGGGCATATAGGCGTACAGGTGTTTTCCTTCATTATCAACGATTCCCTGTGGGAAGAAGTTCCGTGCATTCTGGAGACGCCTAAGAAGGCTTCGGGGGATGTCCGGAACCTGGCGCTTCTGAGAAAACTGAGGGGAAAATAAACGGGAAAGGAGTGCTCCCATGTACCCGCAAATAATTCTTTCAACAAAACTTATCCGCGAAAATACCGAAAACACAGTTGCTCTGTGCCGTAAAGAAGGAATAGACGTCTGGGGGGTAACCAAGGGTCTATGCGCGATTCCCGAAGTGGCTCGGGCAATGGCCGATGGGGGTTGCGTGGGTCTTGCCGACAGCAGAACCGCCAACCTTCGCCGGCTCAGGAAGAGCGGCGTTTCGGCGCCCCTGATGCTGCTCAGGATTCCCATGCCGAGCGAGATTGAGGAAGCAGCGGAGCTGGCCGACGTAATCCTTGTCTCAATGCCCGAGTCGGTGGTCGCGCTTGACAGGATATGCGCTTCGACGGGTGTTTCAAAAAGCGTACTCGTCATGATCGACACAGGCGACCTCAGGGAGGGCCTGTGGCCCGATGATATCGGCCCTATGGTCGATGCTCTCAATGAGTCCCGTAATGTGCGTTTAGCCGGAGTAGGCAGCAATTTCGGTTGCCTGTCGGGTGCGTTACCCACGGTAACAAACATTACACTACTGATAGAAACGGGAGAAAGGATTGCTTCGGAGACAGATAGAGACCTGGAGACGGTTTCGGGAGGTGCGACATCATCTCTTGTGCTTCTAGAACGCGGGGAAATGCCTTCGAGAGTCAATCAACTGCGTGTGGGAGAGGGCATCCTCCTGGGTACGGATGTCACCAGGAACAGGGAAATACCATATCTGAGCCGCGAGGCGGTAAAGATAGAGGCGGAGATCATCGAAAGGCGAAGAAAGCCCAGCAGGCCCATAGGCGAGATAGGAGCGGACGCTTTCGGCAACTATCCCGAGTTTGCCGACAGAGGTGAAAGGTTAAGGGTTATCGCGGGAATGGGCAGACAGGATATCAGGCCCGAAGGCCTTACACCGGAAGACAGCGGACTCGAAATATTGGGAGCTTCGAGCGACCACCTCACCATGGACGCCGAAGAATCGCTTACCGATCCCGGTCTGGGCGACATCGTTACTTTTTACCCTGATTACGGGGCCATGCTGGCCGCC
>CAZBLL010000257.1:0-2326 GCA_964492625.1 uncultured Synergistaceae bacterium | reverse complement strand
CAACGCGCGCCCCTCCGGAAGCAGAGTCCATCCAAAGCTCCGGCCGGGGCCGGAAATGGTGGAAGAGGCCAGAAAGCGTGTGGCCCGAAGCATGGAACAGAGCGAAACCGCGGAAGCTCTGGCGCGCCTTATGGCTTTGTATAAAACCAGATTCAGGGAAACCGGAACCAACGGAAGGGAGCGTGAAAGTCGTGGCTGACGAAAAAAGATCCATAGGGTTCGGTCTCGGGCTGGCGGTCTGCGGGGGCCTTCTGGCTCTGGGGCTGGTCTTTTCCTCGATGGTCGTTTCCGACACTGTGAAAACGGTGAAGCTGGCCAACCAGACAATACTCGTAAAGGGTTTCGCCCAGAAACCGGTGACCTCGGACGTGGCGGTATGGAGCGGCAGGTTCACGGCCAGTTCCAGGAACCTGGTGGCGGCCTACAAAAAGTTGCAGGACGATCTGGAAAAAGTCCTTGTATATCTGGAGAACAACGGCATTTCCAGAGACGGCGTGGATGTTTCGTCGGTGAGCACCAGGACCCAGTACATGCGCAACGACCGCGGGTACGAAACCAACGAAATTGACAGCTACATACTGGAACAGACCGTATCGCTGAACTCCTCGGAGGTGCAAAAGGTATCCAGGCTGTCCAAGGAGTCCACCTCGCTGATAGAGCAGGGCGTCGAGTTCTACTCATACAGCCCCCAGTACTATTTTTCGAAACTCGAGGACCTCAAGATAGAACTGTTGGGGCAGGCGACGAGAAACGCCAGCGAAAGAGCTCATCAACTGGCCGAAAAGAGCGGCGGCAGCGTGGGCGCGCTAAGGTCGGCGAGCCAGGGGGTTTTCCAGATAACTCCCAGATATTCCACCGATGTCGAGGACTACGGCATGTACGACACTTCCACCATAGAAAAATCCGTAAAGGCGGTTGTCACGATCCAGTACACGATAGAAAACTGACTAAAACACTGCAAGAGGTTACTGAGGGGCGGGAGACCGCCCCATATTTGTAGCAGCTGCTAGACGGACCGGTCGGTTTTGGTGTAGAATGACTGTGTACCAGGTTGCCGTTTTCTCCGGCGTGATGCATAATAAAGGACACAAAATCCTGTCTGAATAAACACAGATATATCAGGATAACATAGTGAAAGGGAGTGAAATAATGAAAAAACTGAGAATCCTGACAGCTTTGGCGCTGGCGGCGGCTCTGGCCGCATCAGCGGCGCCGGTGTCGGCGGCCGAGGAAGAAGCGGGTTTCAATGAACTGGGTGCAATGTATTACGCCCGGGATGAAAAGGATACCTGCAGGGCCGAACTGACGGCATCGGTCCCGGAAAGTGAACCACTGGCGCTTTGGGAATCCATCTGGGAGGAAAAAGACCCCGCACTCCAGGGGGGCCTGGCTCTGGCTTTTGTGGAAAGGACTTGCCCGGAGGGAGACCTGTCCAGGTGGACGGAGGTAAAGGGTTATTTCGTGCCCGGCCAGTACGACGACAACGGAGTAATGATAGTTGCGCCCTCCATGCCCAGGCAGGTAGCAGTGCTGCAGGCTGCTCTGGCGGCCATGGCGGCGTTACCGGAGACGGGAGACCTGAAGGCGCTGTGGGTTGCACGAGACATGTTTTTTGATCTCAAGGCCCGGAGCGAGTTCAGCAAGATAGGCGATACGGCCGCCAGGGAAGACTACGCCGCAATAAACGACAACTTTTCGTTCATACGCAAGATGTACCTGCTCAACGGCAAACCGTTCCCGTGGGGGGACAGGGCGGAAGGGGCGCTGCCGCTGAATCTGAAGAAACTGCGCTACTACAAAGACCCCATTTCCTTTACGAAGGCTCAGTACGAAAAAATGTTCATGCTGAACCACGACGGCCAGATATGTTCCGAGACGGGCGAGTTCGCCTGGGACTGGAAGAATACGGGACACACTTACCTGCTGATAGGCGGCGAGGAAATAGTCGAGGGTGACGGACAACCAAACAGACCCAGCAGGCAGCAGCCGGGAAGTCCCAATTTATCTTCCAGACCTTAGCCTTTAAAGCCGAGTCGTTCGGGGGCGGTTTGAGTGAGAAACGGGATAGTTCGTTCTCTGGCGTTAACAGGTCTGGCTGTAGCAGTGATTGTCCAGGTATTTCCAGCAGCAGCTGCGACCGATACGGAAATACGTTTCCAGAAACTGGCCTCTCTCTACGAGGCCAAAGACGAAAAGGACGCATATCGCGCGAACCTTGTTGAAAACGTCATGGAAGAAGACTTGGCAGTTCTTTGGGCCCGGCTCAGAGAAGAACCGGACCCGCTCCAACGCCGCGCCGTTGGACTTAAACTTCTGAAAATGCTCC
>CAZBLL010000256.1:0-2330 GCA_964492625.1 uncultured Synergistaceae bacterium | reverse complement strand
AAGGGAGATTATGAGCGAAATCCGCAACATGCGACAGCATGAGCAGGGCTGACGCGTCGGTCACGCGCCGTTCCAGGGGAAGCCGCCTCAATGGCACGCCTTTTTTCGCGGCCACGGCCACTACGTTCGGGTGCGGAAGCGGCGATATCGTGTCGCCGCAGGTTTCCGAGCCCCCTCCAACGCCTACGGGGAGAGAAAGCACCGGACCCGCCAGATGATTCGTCATCCGGAAAAAGGCGAAAGCCGCAAAAGCCGTACCCGCCTCGTCCGGCAGGCGGTCGCCGTTGCAGCCTTCGCTCAGGTTCATTGCCTTCATTTCGGTCAGAAAAACCGCAGTGCTGTCCACTACCTCTTTTGGCGAAGGCCATTGTTCCGCCAACAGGTCGCATATCGCACCGGGGTTAAGGGAAAACGGGTTCTCGCCCTTTTCCTGTTCGTAATCTACATTGACGACGGCGCCCGAAGAAGGGTCTCTTGCCGCTTCGCAGCGAATACGGCGGACCGAACCTCCCGGCAGGGCAAGCTGATCGGGCAATACGTCGGCTCCGGACATGTTTTTCACTTTCAGCCCCGCCAGAGCTCCCACCAGAGAAAGCGGGCAAACACCGCATTGAGGGTCAATCAGGATCATTATCGTGCACCTCCCGGAATCGTTCCATCTTGCCGCGTTTCAGCCCCTCCATGTCGAGCGACACCACATAAAAACCTGTCTCCATAAGCCCCTGCACAATGACGGTGCGTTTTTCGAAAGCTCTGGAAAGGTCTTTTTCCTCCACCTCCACTGAAGCAAGACCGGGTGGAAAAAACCTTATCCGGCAATTTTCGAAGCCCTGGGCCTCCAGAAACCGCTCTCCCGTTTCGATCTTTCGGGCCCACGAAACGGAAAGAGGCGTTGCCAGGGGGAACCTGGTGGCAAGGCAGGGTGATGCGGGTCTCTCCCGGTTGGGAAGACGCGCCTCGCGGGCAAGGGAACGGATCTCGTTTTTGGTGAGCCCGGCTTCCGCCAGAGGGTGTCTTACACCGTCTTCCCTGGCTGCTCGTACTCCGGGCCTGTCGGTGTCGATCTCGTTTCCCTGAACTCCGTCGACGATGGTTTTTAATCCGTGCTCCTGAGCAAATCGCATTGCCGCCGTATGCATCGATTTCCTGCACCTGTAGCACCGGTCGCGGTCGTTGGCTTCTATCAGCGGGTTGGACGCCACAGAGACATCCACGATATGGTGTTTCATGGAAAGCGTTTGGGCGACGCTACGGGCCATGGATATTTCTCCATCCTTTACGAACTCGGTGCGCAGTGTGATAGCCTCCACAGTTTCCAAAGCGGCCTCCGAGGCCAGGTATGCCAGCACGGAGCTGTCCACGCCGCCGGAAAGGAGGATCAGCGTGCGGGGATTCTCATAAAAAAAGGTTTGAACGAGGCTTCTTTTGTCCATAAAGGTCTATCCTTTCGCAATTAATCGCATATACGCAAAACCGGAAACCCGGCATCCGGTAGGAACGATACCACAATAAACGGTGTCAAGCGGAACAACCGAAAACGCCTTTTTTCACTAGCACAGAACCGCTTGCGCGTGGCAATATTTTCTGTATAATTATACAAAGTAAGATATCTCGACTACGGGACACGAGCAACATCGCCTCGGTAAAAGGCTGAGAACCTTTGTGTTTTCACCTTCCACCTCCCGGTTGGAATGGAGCCTTCAACCCCATGGACGAGAGAGAACTGCGCCTGCTGGCCGACAGCCTCAGAAGAGAAGAAATTTCCATCGACACCTTTGTGAAATCCATTAAAGGTCTTCCTTTCCGCGACCTGGGCGAGGTAAAGCTCGACACGCATCGGGCGCTTCGCAACGGGTTCCCGGAGGTCATCTTCTGCCCCGGAAAATCATCCGGACAGCTGGAGAGGATAGCCGGCGTGCTGGCCGAAAAGCCGGGCAAGGCGCTCTTTTCCAGAATGTCGCCCGAACAACATACCCTTGTTTCCGCCATTCTCCCGGATATTGAATATCTCCCCGCGCCCCGTATGGGACGTCTCTGGCCCGACAGGTGTGAACCCGGACGCGGACTCATGCTGGTGGTGACGGGAGGTAGTTGCGATGTGCCTGTCGCCGAGGAAGCCGCCGTCACGGCTGAGATCATGGGTTGCAGGGTGGAGAGACTTTTCGACGTGGGCGTTGCGGGGCTTCACAGACTGCTGGCGCATCTGGATATGCTGTTTGAGGCGGAGGCTATTGTAGCCGTGGCGGGTATGGACGGAGCCCTGCCGGGAGTAGTGGCGGGGATAGTCAACTGTCCGGTCGTCGCGGTTCCCACCAGCGTGGGCTACGGAG
>CAZBLL010000255.1:0-2391 GCA_964492625.1 uncultured Synergistaceae bacterium | reverse complement strand
TCGCGGATTTCGGAGCAGGCCTACGAAATCCCGCCTATGTCAAGAACCTGACCTCTCAGATAACCGTAGCGCTTGAGGCTCTCTCCAGTGGCTTCGGGGCCCAGGCCCCTTATGACAACGGAAGACACCCCCGGGGCAACCGAAGGACTTCGCGCCGGCACTGGCGCCGCTCCTTCCGCCAGGGCGACTATCCTGCCCGCCACCGACTGCGCCGCCTCGCGCCCCGCCTCTATGATCTTCTCGTGATTTTTGCCGCTGATCATCGGCAATCCGTCAACCATGGGATGAATGACCACATCCGCCATCTTCAGTTCCCGCTCTACGTTCTGGCGGGTCATTATCGCGACCATCTGGTCCATAACGTCAACGACGGTATGTATCTGCTCTCTCTTTTTTCCGCCGCCCGTAACATCCACGGCCACAACCGGATAACCAGGGAAAAGTTCCCTGGCTATAAGTACCGGAGCGTTGGCTACCAGCCCCCCGTCTACGAGCAATCTGCCGTTTATGGTCCAGGGGTCGAAAAGTCCCGGAATAGCCATTGACGCTCTCATGGCGGACGCCAGGCATCCTCCTCTGAGCACCACGGGCTCGCCCGAAACCAGATCAGTGGCCACCGCCGCAAAGGGAATGGGCAAATCGTCGAAATCCGCCACCGGGGCCACGGCGGTCAGGCTCAGAAGTTTTTCATAGAGTCTTTTTCCAGTAAGCCCGCCGAGGGGGCCAACCACCCTGCCTTCCTCGTTCAACTGTATTCGGTAAAATGACTGCCCCTGGCCGGCGGCTTCTTCTCCCGGAGGAAGCAGGGACGATTTGCTTCTGTCGTAGAAAAGGCCCTCGAAATCTATTTCCTTAAGCATTCTGTCCATTTCGTCCGCCGAGTAGCCACAGGCGTAAAGACCTCCCATAATGGAGCCCATGCTGGTTCCCACTATTGCCCTTACCGGAATGTTGTTTTCCTCAAGAACCTTGAGTGCGCCGATATGCGCCAGCCCCCTGGTTCCTCCTCCCGAAAGAACCAGGACGACGCCTCCGGCCCATGAAGCGCCGGCGACCGACAAAATAATAATAAAAACCGCGATCATACGAACAAGGCCTCGAATCATATCCTTTCCTCCTCTCCACTGCAGCGGCTCTTGATGTCGATGGATTATCGTTTTATCTTAACAGAATCCACCGTTGTTCAGGAGACGCATTGCATTTCCAGAGGTAATCCCGATTGTCTGTTTCTGGACAAAGGGATAGTATGGTAAATAGAAGAATTATTCTTCGGGGGGTGATGGATATGAGAACCGCCAAAATCGTCATAGCCCTGATTCTTATGCTGGCCCTTTTCCCGCTTGCGCCCGCAACTTCTTTCGCCCAGGACGATGAAATACCCATTTTTCTCGAAATCTTCTTCGACGACCCCGCGCACGGCAGATTGAGAGAACTTCTTGCGCAGGAAATATTCCTTATTGGAAACACCAAAATCGTGGACGCCGCCTATTTCGACACCTGGGATTGCGTGGTGGTTTCGGTCGTGGGCCTGCGGGATGAATGCGGCCTGGCGTTTTCCTACGCCTACGGCTACAGCGATATTTCCGAACCATATATCTTTGTGGATCACGGGGTGCTGGTATGCGAAGAGGCCGATTCTGACCTCAAGTGGGTTGCCGGGGAAATAATCGACGAAGTGAAACTCGATCTGGACTACATCTGGTAACCGGCTTCTGTCTAACACAAGGAACAGACGGGGCAAAAAATGGAATCTGTAGCCCCGTCTGATGAATACCTACACCTCTACGGCTTTAAGTATTTCCACCGGCTCCAGCGGTACATCCTGGTGAGGACCGCTGTTTCCGGTATCCACCGCCTTGATCTCGTCGACGACATCCTGACCTTCAACCACCTTGCCGAAAACCGCGTATCCCCAACCCCGGGGGTTGGGCCCCGTGTAATTGAGAAAGTCGTTGTCCTTGACGTTGATGAAAAACTGGGCCGTCGCGGAATGGGGATCGGAAGTACGGGCCATTGCTATGGTGTACTGGTTGTTTTTGAGCCCGTTGTCCGCCTCGTTTTTGATTGGGTCTCCGGAAGGTTTCTGATTCATTGCCCTGTCGAACCCTCCACCCTGGATCATGAAGCCGCTGATGACACGGTGAAAGATGGTTCCATCGTAATGTCCATCGGCTACGTAACTGCGGAAATTGGCCGTCGTCAGGGGCGCATTTTCCTCGTCGAGTTCCAACACTATGTTTCCCTTGTTCGTTTCCAGACGTATCATTTCATTACCTCCATCCTGTAATCTCGCCGGGCCGGCCGGCGTCATGATGTTTGTTTGTTGCTTCGTGCAGCCAGGCGTCGAAATCCTCAAGGTATTGTTCCACATCATCCAGGCTTGTCGGTAAC
>CAZBLL010000254.1:0-2438 GCA_964492625.1 uncultured Synergistaceae bacterium | reverse complement strand
CGTCTTCCCCTGGGGGCCCGTGAATCCGGGGCCGTTGTCGAGGCGCCCGCCGACGTGCTCTTTCACCCGGGCCCCAGGGTGGTTCAGGCCGCTGAAATACTTGCGGAATTAGCCGAAAAAGCCAGGGATGCCTGCCAGTGAAAACGCGCAGATTTTCCAGAGATCGCGTTGAGCTGGAACTGACACCCCTGATCGACGTGCTTTTCATGCTGCTTGTGTTCTTTGTGCTTACCGCTACGTTTATGAACGGACAGATACCTGTAGACCTCCCGGCGGGACACGGCGCAAAGCCGCCAGAGGATCCGCTAATACTGTCTATTGACGCGGAAGGGAGATGCCTCGTCCAGGGTAGAGCGATTACGCCGGACGAGGCCGTCGACATGGCGGGCAAAGCGGCTTCCGAAGGAAGACCCGTGATTATCGCCGGGGATCGTTCTGCTTCCTACGGCGGAATCACCATGTTTTTAGACAGGTTCCGATCGGCCGGGGTGGAAAACGTGGGTCTGCTTGTAGAGGACGGAGAATCGCCTTGAGACAATGGGTGGTGTGCCTTGCCGCAAGCTTTGCGCTCCACGCCCTTTTATGGTTTTCGCTTTCGCTCGTAGAAACCGGCTCATCCTCGCAGATATCGTCGTACAGGCCGGTTTCCGTTCGCCTGGTGGCCGCGGAAAACAGACTCGAACCCGCTGATGAAAGCCCAAAGGAGCCTGCTGCCGTTTCTGATCCCCCGCCAAAGTCTGTGAAGCCCCAGGCGGAACCACAGCAACCGACCGGAATCGCCGAATACGTTAATGAAGCGGAGCAGACCCCGGATACCGGGCATAGCGCCCCGTCCGGCAATGTCGGGGAACCAGCGCAGCAACCGAAAAAGCGACCGCCAGATGCGTTGCAGCAGGGCCCCGTACATGTGCGCCCTGAAGACGTGGTTAAAAGAGTGAAACCGGTGTACCCGCTCCTCAGCAGGAGAAAGGGAGAGCAGGGCGAAGTTTTGCTAAGGGTTTTCGTGGATGAATCGGGATACGTTGCAGATATAAGACTGGAGCGATCCAGCGGCCATGATACGCTTGACCGTTCGGCCATTAAAGCCGTGCAGGCCTGGTCTTTTACGCCCGGGGAGGCGCGGGAACTGTTTGTTCCCGTGCAATTTACCCTGGTTCATTGACATTGCTTCCGGCAAGCGGGTAACATGTATCGGTAAAGCAGTTTTATAGAGACAGTTTTCCGGTGTAGGGAATCCGGTGAAAAACCGGAGCGGCCCCGCCACTGTAACCGGGACGAAACCGCGGTAGAGCCACTGGCCCCAGGGCCGGGAAGGCGCGGAAGTAGGTTGACCGGGAGCCAGGAGACCGGCCGGAAAACACTCTCGTTGTCATGCGCGGGCGTGACGCGGAAGGTAATGTCCTCCTGCAGGGCGGCCTGACGTGTCGGGCCGCCCTGATATTTTGAGGAGGGACGGCTTGATGAAAAGAACCATAGTTACATTGTGTATCATCCTGGCGGTTATGGTATATGGTTTCCCAATTGTCTCTGCGGCTGTGGAAACGGTGGCGCCCGAGGTGGTAACGGGAAGCAGGATATATACCAGTCTGGATGAGCTTCCGGCCCCAACCTACGTAATTACGGCCGAAGACATCGAACAGAGCTCCGCCGAGGACCTGGCCACAGTGCTGGAACAGAACGTTCCGGGTATTTTCGTGAAACAGAAAAGTGGGGTGGGCCAGGAAGCCCAGATCACGATGCGCGGAGTTGTAACCCAGGTTCTTGTGCTGGTAGACGGCGCGCCCCTTTACCGTTCATCGCATGGTGCAGGTGCGGCCACGGTGGATTATCGCGCCTTTCCGCTGAAAAACATCGAACGCGTGGAAGTGGTCAAAGGCGGCGGCTCCGCCGTATACGGCTCCATGGCCGCGGGAGGCGTCATCAACATAATCACAAAGACACCTCACAAAACCGAAGCAATTACGCTGGCTGAAACCGGGTCAAACGGATGGAGACGATACTACGTTTCGGGGAGTTCCGGAGGCGAAAATATAGCCGCCCGTGTATGGTATGAACACATCGATGAGGGGCAAAAGCGGTTGCTCTACTACACGACTCCTGACCAGCAATACAATTCTCTTGATTACGATGGAGATGCTTACGGTGTTAACCTTACGGCTGACCGATGGGTTCTACGTGCTGCAAAAGGTGAGTACCAATATAAATACAATACCCCCGCATGGGGTGGGGGTTCGGATTTAAATTATGAGAAAAAGAAATATTCCAGGTATTCCTTCCGCTACGACTGGGATAACTGGTATCTCCTTACCGGTTATGACTCGCAGCGATACGATATCCTGCAGAATACAAACAATTATTACGAGGACGGCGCCTTTACGACAGAAGTTGGCGGCAAATCTGTATTCGGTGATTTTATTATAGCCTGGGGAGTGTTCTAC
>CAZBLL010000253.1:0-2456 GCA_964492625.1 uncultured Synergistaceae bacterium | reverse complement strand
GGTAAATGTGGCCATGCGCGAAAAGGAAAGAGACTCGTGAAAGAAAAAGATACCAAGAAAAAAGGTTAACGTGGGGGCTATGTACTGCAGTATGCCTACTGTAACCAGCCGCAGACGTCTTGCTCCGAAAGCAAACCAGACCAGCGGCAGTGAAGTTATCACTCCCGTAGCCATCAGCAGGCCTATTCTGTGCACGGGGAGTCCGGCCAGAACAGGCGCCCCGTGAAGCGATGACGCAATTAGATACCAGGCGGCCGGAACGGTCAGAATCAGTGTCTCGATGAAAAGCCCGGGCAGCGCTTCCACCATCGCCGTTTTGCGTATAAGCCCATAAGTAGCAAAGGTGAAGGCCAGACCCAGGGAAACCCACGGCACGCTGCCGTACAGAAAAACCTGATACGCCACACCGGCGCAGGCAAGCCCGATAGCCGCCCACTGAAGCCGCCGGACATAGTCGTGGAAGAACACGAACCCGAAAAGCATGCTTACCAGCGGATTGATGTAGTAGCCCAGGCTTGTCTCAAGCACCCTGCCCGAGTTCACCGCCCATATGTATATGAGCCAGTTGCAGGCTATAAGCACGCTGCTCGCTGTAAGAAGGAGCATGGTGGATCTTCGCCGAAACACCCGGGCCGTTTCGGCCAGCCTTCCCTGAACAACCAGCAATATCAAAACAAAGAGCATGGACCATACGATACGATGACACAGTATCGTAAAGGGGGGCGCAAAGGCCAGAAGCCTCCAGTAGACGGGTAGCAGGCCCCAGGCGGTATAGGCGGCGACCGAGGCGGCAAGTCCCTGCCCGATCACTGATTTTTCTGTAGTCAAAACCGTACCCCCTTTTACCTGTTCCCGAATTTGCCGTATCATCAGTATACAGGCTACGGTAACACCCGAAGGGAATGAGCGCCATGTCGCCGGGAAAGACACAGTGGAAACTGTTTATTCTACTTCTGTTTGTTCAGGTAGTTGTGGTCGCCTTCCTGCTGGCGGTTCAACCCGCATCGGACCCGCTTTCCGGTGTTGTCAGGGCGGCCGGCGTCATAGGCTATTTCTGCTCGTTTCTGGCCATAGCTTCTTCCGCTTTCAAAAAAAGCCTGGCAAAAACGACGGGGAGGCCTTTTCTGGGTATACACCATCTTTTTGCCGTAACGGCCATATCCATGATGCTGACGCATGTGGGGGCTCTGCTGCTCATAACCGGCGATCCCGCAATGCTGATTCCACATTTCGCCACTCTGGAAGGTTTCTTCGTCCTGGGTGGAAGGATGGCGCTGCCCATGTTCCTGGTGGCCGGGATAACGGCCCGGTTCGCTGGTTCCATACGGTACTGGAAGGCGTTACACCTGCTCAACTACACGGCGTTCTTCCTGGGAACCACGCACGCCATAATGATAGGTCAGGATTTCCAGTGGACATCCATGAAGGTTGCGGCCATTGTTCTGTGCGCCGCAACTCTGGGTATTCTTGCAAAAAAACGCATTGTACGCAACCGGAAAGGCGCCTGACTACCGGGACATTTCCTTATACAATATCAGGATATCACCGTGGAGGTGACTCCGACGATGAGGCCATCAATTAAAAAACCTGTCGTTTTGGCCTTTTTGCTGTTTCTGCTCTGGGTGCTTCTTACAAGCTCCATCCAACCATCCTTCATAGCGGCAGGGGTCATTGTCAGCGCGCTGATAACTCTTGTTACATGGAAGTCTATTTTTACGGGCTCAAGGGATATCCACATTCACGACGCCGCATTCACTTTTCGCCCCCTCAGGGCCTTGCAGATACTGCCCCGCCTGTTTTTTGACCTCATCAGTGCTTCCGCGGAGGTATCCCTGCTGGCGGTTAAACCCTCCCTGCAACTGAAACCGGGCATTATACGGGTTAACTCACATCTTCAGCACAAAACCGCTCTTGTTGTTCTAGCAAACTACATTACCCTGACCCCGGGAACACTTACCGTTGATATGGATCTTTCCCATCACCACCTGTACATACACTCGCTGAACCTGGACAACCACTACGCCACATCGTTGAAAAAGGACGTAACGTCCAAGGAGAAGGTAGTTTCGGGGGTGTTCGAATGATAGCCGCAGTGATATGGGTGTTGCTGGCTTCATCGGCTCTGGGTTTCTGGAGAGTTATCAAGGGGCCGACCGTTCCCGACCGGATAATAGCCGCCGACGCGATATCGGTGATCCTCACTACGATGCTGGCGCTGATGAGCATTGCCTTCGACGACCCCTTTTTCGCAGATATAGCCATAGCCTTTGCCGTTTTGGCGTTTGTGGATGTCCTTATTATGGCGAACTTTTTCGAACACGGGGGTCTCCGCTCATGACAGCCGCCATTGCAAAAACGGCGGCTTTTATTCTTATGGCCGCCGGAGGGGGTTTTTCTTTCGCCTCGGTAGTGGGAATTATCCGTTTTCCCGATATATACACCCCTATCCACGCCGG
>CAZBLL010000252.1:0-2460 GCA_964492625.1 uncultured Synergistaceae bacterium | reverse complement strand
GCAGGCGCCGCTGTATGGTTCCTCAGAGGACGCGAGAATGTCCGAAAGATGCTTGAGTCTGTCGTCGCGCTCCACGCGCTTCACCTCCTGTGCGCTTTAACTGCTACTGGCAGATAATAGCAGACAGCAGCCAAAATGCACAAGGGGGCGATTGTCTAGTTTTCCCGCGTCATTTCCTCCATTCCCGCCATTCTGGGTATGAATGGAACATTCAACGCTTTTACCATTTCCTCCATGCCAGAGGGTGCAACGAAGGCGGAACCATTTGGCCATTCCACATACACCCAGTTTTGTGGGATTCCGGGTATTTGCAATGTTGTTTGCACCCATCCCTGGTCCAGGTCCGCGTCGGTTAATTTACCTTCTCCTATCGGGATGACGCGCGCTTCGGTCGGCCAGTAACCGTCGGATCCCCACAGATGGCTGCGGGTGGCGAAGGAGAACGCCCGGCCTCCCGTGACTCCGTACTGCAGGAAGGTGAAATTATCGGGAACGGCGCACCCGTCGATCGCGAGAAAACCGTGCTGGGCCTCAGACCTGGTTCCCTTGTTGGAATAGGTTATAGTGTGGCTGATACAGGGTTCCGGAGATTCCGTCGCGGCGCAGACCGATGTAATGGGGAAAACGACCGCGGCAGCCGCCAGCACCAGGGCCAGGGTGTTTTTTGCTATCACTTTCATGGTATTGTCTCCCTTCGTTCGCATTTCTATGGATAGTGTGGATAATTGTCTCATTCGCGCAGAAGCGGCGCAATATACTTAAAAGAAGGGGTGCTTGAAGATCGATTACAGCAGAGTCGCCGTTCACGAGGCCGGGCATGTCGTAATGGCCCTTATGCTTGACCTGAATGTCCAGGGATGTCGTATCGGGCCGGGAGGGTGTCAACGGGAGGCCGGACGATGCACCGTAATCGACCCCGATCCGGTAGGTATCGTCCGCTTTCTGGTGTCCATGGGCGGTGTAATGGCCGAAGACAGGATATTCGGCGACGACAGGGGGGGAGGGCTGGACAGGGTTCAGGCCGCCGCTTACCTGCATAACTGGTCTGCGCATTTCAGGAGGTTCAGGCCCGACGACGCCCTTCGCGATTTGCTGTCGGATATCTCGGAGCTGTTCGACAGCGATGAATGCAGGTCTATCCTCCTTTACGCCTCCCGCAGAATACATGCAGACCGGCAATTGACGAAACGGGAACTCCTGGAAACGGCCCGGAGGATCCACCGGTGGAGAGACTGCAACGATATATCGGCGCGCGTTGCGGTTCTGGGGTCGGTTGAGCCGCCATCCGGCCTCAGGGGCGCCGTCAGAGACCTTATGCGTTTTCTAAAGCGTCTTGTTGAAAAGATCCGTGAGATCTAGCTCCCCGACACTGTATTTCCTCCGTTTTCAGAGGGTCTTTTCGCGCATTTGTGTTTTTTGCGTTTTTTCTCCAGGGACTGTCGTTGCGATTCGCTCCTCGTTCCGATTCGAGGTCTGATGCTTTCTCTGTCGAGCGACTTGAACCTTCTTCCGAATACTTCGGAAGCCTCGTAAAGGACAACGAACGCTCTGGGATCTGTTGAGCGCAGGTATCGCTTGAGGTCGGCGACCTGCCGGGGCAGGAGCATGGCCAGCAGTATTTCACGTCTGGCCCCGGTGTAGCCCCCCGCGCCTTCCAGCATGGTTACACCCTGTCTCAACTGACGTGTTATGTAGTTTCTGACGTTTTCAGCGGCCGCCGAAACCACCAGCACCTGTTTTCGCCTGTCGAAAGACCGGGTAGCGCTGTCGAATATCAGGCAGCTCAGGTAAAGCAACGCTGCACCGTAGAGCAGGTTTTCGTACCCCACAACGGGAAGCGACACAGCAACCACCAATGCGTGGAACCAGAACGTGAATTTTCCTATTTCAACGCCCCTGGTTCTGTACAGGGCCGTGGCTACTATGTCGGTCCCTCCCAGAGACCCCCCGCCGCTGATGACCATGGCCCAGGCGCCTCCGCGCAGCGCCGCTGCGGCCACCACCACCAGAAAACGATCATCTATGACCGGCATGTTAACGCCTTCCAGTATCTGCAGGGTCGCGGTGAATACAACGACGGCCCAGACGGTCCAGCTAAGGAAACGTCGCGACAGCGCCTTCCACGCATAGGCGAACAGCGCCATGTTCATGATCAGCAGCACGGGACCGGGCGGTATATCCCAGACATATTTCATGAGAACGGCTATTCCTGCTATGCCTGAATCTGGAAAACGGGCGGGCAGAACGAAAAGGGCGAGCGAGGAAGCGTAAAGAGCGCTTCCCAGCGTTACCCGCCAGAATGTCGGCCACCCGCGCTGGGCCCGCTTGTAGAGCCTGAGTATTTTGAAGCGGCTCATACTCTCAGCCTCCCCTGACGAAAATAACAGCGGATCAATGGTAACTGTCCGTTACACGACTTGCAATAGACTGGTTGGACAGCGCGGGAAGACAAATACGGGG
>CAZBLL010000251.1:0-2484 GCA_964492625.1 uncultured Synergistaceae bacterium | reverse complement strand
AAGAACGACCCACCGCGACACGATGGCTGCGGCCCGCCTGATGATGGACATGGGCGCAGACATCATTGTTTTCGCGGGCGGCGACGGCACGGCCCGCGACATGGTGGAAGCCGTACAAACGCGGATTCCCGTTATAGGCATACCGGCTGGCGTCAAGATATTCAGCCCCGCCTTCGCCTTCAGCGCCAGAGCGGCGGCGGCCATGTTAAAGGCTTTTCTCGAAGGATCGCCCGTTCGCGAGGAGGAAGTGCTGGACATCGACGAAGAGGCCTTCAGGGAAAACAGGCTTTCGGCTAAACTTTTCGGCTCACTGCTTGTACCGGACGTTCAGGAATTTCTGCAGGGCGGGAAAAAGGCGTCAACGACAGGGGGCTCCGCGCGCCAGAACAAGGCCGAGGTGGCAAGGGCGCTGTCTGATATGATGCGCGACGACGTGCTTTACCTGGTGGGACCGGGCACCACTATGAACGCGCTTATGGAATCGATAGGCCTCGAGGGAACACTGCTGGGCGTGGACGCCGTATGCAACGGGGCTATGGTGGAAAGCGACGTGAACGAAAAGGACATGCTGCGGCTGTTCGATTCGTTCCCGAAGAGAACTATCATAGTAACCCCGCTGGGAGGGAACGGTTTCCTTTTCGGAAGGGGCAGCAAACAGTTTACTCCCGAGGTTCTTTCGCGCACTGGCAAAGAAAATATTATTGTAGCGGGCGAACGCAACAAGATCAGCCCCCTTGCCTGTCTGCGTATAGACACCGGCGACGAGACGGTCGACAAAATGTTCAGCGCACCCGTCAAAATCGTTGTGGGCGCGGGCGAACGGATGCTGTTGGAAGTGCAGGGCTGAATGTCCATTCGTCTTCACCGCAACGAGATGCCGCTTCCGCCTTCGGCCCAGGTGACGGCGGCGGCTCGAAGCGCCGTGGAAAACCTGAACCGCTACACCGATGAGGCGACCCAGAAACAGCTTGCACTGAGGGTAGCCGATTACGCCGGTGTACCGGCGGAGCGGGTGCTTCTGGCTCCGGGTTCCGACATGCTGCTGCGCGAGGCCATACACCTCTTCGCCCCGGGCAGAAAGGTGCTGACACCCTGCCCCGCCTTTCTGCCGACGGTGCAGTCGGCAAGGGTCTCCTCCGGCCAACTGGTCCACGTAAGGCTTAAAAGCACCGACTTTTCCCTGCCCATGGAACTGCTGAAATTGGAAATAGAAGGTCCCGCGCTGCTTGTTTTCGACAACCCCAACAACCCGACCGGGAATTTGCTCTTTTCTCCGGACCAGGTAGAGGACCTGCTTCGACGCGAGGATCTGCTATTCGTGCTGGACGAGGCCTATTTCGAGTTCTCGGGCGTAACCTGCATGGAACTGGTCGAGATGTATCCCAACCTTCTGGTGACCCGGTCGCTGGACAAGGTTTTCGGCCTGGCGGGGGCCCGCGTTGGATACGGAGCAGCGGGAGACCATTTTCTCGAAACCATGGGCGCCTGCTTCAGCTATCTGAGCAGCGTCTCGGTGGCGGCCGCTCTGGCGGCTCTGGATGAAACAGAGGACGCGCTGCGACGAGTCGCCGACGTAGCCGCCACAAGGGACGAAACGGCGGCCGCGCTTCGCGAAACGGGCGCACAGGTATTCCCCTCGTACGGAAACTACCTTCTGGTCCGTCCCACCAACCCCGACATGGCGAGTGACCTGGCCGACAGGGATATCCTGGTCTCCGACGTATCCAGCCAGATGCCCCAGGGATTCATAAGGGTATCGATGGGAACGCGTAAAGATATGGAAATCTTTCTGTCGGTGTGGCGCGAGTTGGATCTATAACATAGTATGGGAGCAGCCCCGCGCATTGGAGGGACGGCTCCTGAAAACCCCTGCAAAAGAAAAACCCCTGTTTCTGGACAAGAACCTGAACATAATATTCGCAGTTACGCTGATGTCCGTGCTGGGTGTGGCCAGCATTGCTCCCGCTTTCCCGAAAATAGCGGCCCGGTTCGCCGTAAGCAAGGCGCAGACGGGATGGCTGGTTTCGGCCTTTACAATTCCCGGGCTGTTTTTTACACCGTTTCTGGGAATGATAGCCGACAGGCTGGGGAGAAAGCAGGTTCTTATTCCCTGCCTGTTCCTGTTCGGGCTGGCGGGTGGAGGCTGTTTCTTCGCCTCCGGTTTCCGCATGCTGCTGTTTCTGAGGTTTTTGCAGGGAACGGGCGCATCGGCGCTGAACTCCCTGAACGTTACACTCATAGGCGACCTTTTCCACGAAAAGGACCGTCCGGCGGCCATGGGCTACAACGCCAGCGTGCTGAGCCTGGGAACGGCCAGTTACCCTGCGCTGGGAGGGTTTCTGGCCATGCTGGGCTGGAACTACCCGTTCGCCCTGGCTTTTCTGGGCATCCCCACGGGACTGCTGGTGCTGTTTCACCTGGAGCACCGGCCTCCGCCCCTCAAAGGCGGCTCCCCCGGCGGCGCGCTGGGGAATGTCCTTTTCC
>CAZBLL010000250.1:0-2498 GCA_964492625.1 uncultured Synergistaceae bacterium | reverse complement strand
GTCGAACTGACTCATTAGATTCCCCACATTTTTTCGATAATGGTCTTGGCGACAAAACCCAGCATGCCGAAGGCGAGCACGAAGAACAGGACGAAGGTGCCCGTCTTGCCCGCCTTGGAGCGATACGCCAGTTCGCCAATAATGAAGAGCATGTACAAGATGAAGGCCGACAGACCGAAGGTCATGCCAAAGTTGGCGACCTGCTCTTCCGTATAGCCGAACATTTCGAGAAATGCAGGGTTAGCCCTTATTACTTTGTGGGTTTCATTGGCAAAGATCACGCCTTCGCTGGAATAGTCGAACAGGTTATCCAGATGCAGCCGGTGTTTCTCCGATTCCTCCCTGGTGAGCCTCAAATCCATAGACCCCTTAACGGCCTGCGCAAAGGTGTCAAGCAGCTGGTAATCCTCTTCAAAAAGCATTTCATCCTCATCCAGGTCGCCGAACCCGGCAAAACCGGATAATGTGCCTTTTATGTGGAAGGGAAACACCAACATCGAGCGTATTTCGAATTTGTCCAGAAGCGCTTTCAGTTCGGAAGCCTCAGGGGGCAGTTTCCCGGTATCCATTATTGATACTATCCCGCCACTGTTTACCTGGCTGATCCACCAGGGGAATTTTTCCAGAGGCATGTGCAACAGGCTGTCCCGGTCTATCTTTTTTTCGGGCTTCGACCACAGGCCGACAATGTCGGCATAGTGCATCTGCTCATCAAAGGCGAAAACAAAACCCTCTCCCGCGCCTATGACGGATGCAATACGTTCCAGAGCACTCTCCAGAGATGCCTTTATCTCTTCGCCACACAACAGCAAGGCAAGCGAATGCCAAACGGCAGATTCCCTAGCAAGCCTCTTTGTGATCATTTCCTGCGCCTTCGTCTCACCTGTCTTGTCTATAAAGGTCACCAGAGAAATATCCGTACCGGGAATAAGAGCTGCGCTTCCCATGACTTTTCTGTTTATCACGCCGAGACATAACCTGGTATTGAATTTCAGGCAGTCGGTACGACCCTCCCGGAGATCACTGCTTTTCTGCTCAAGTTTTTGAATATCTTCGGAAGGTACGATCTCATGCCATTTTTTCCCGCAAAGTGAACCCGAAGAGGCAAGTCCGATGTTGGCAAGCATGAATCTGTTGGCAAAGATGATGGAATGACTGGAATCACATAGCAGTATCGGGATTTCCATGATGTCCAATATGTACTCGAATTGAGTGTATTCAGTCATTACCAGATTCATCCTTCCATCATTTTGAAAAAGCAAGTCTGGTGAATTTCTTTGTATAATACGATGCATTTGTGAAATAGTTGAATTGATTCTACCAGTTTTCCGCCATTCTGTACTGCCGCCTCAGACAAGTTTTCAGACAGGTACCTGTGTATAAAAAAGAGGGCCGGGCACACTGTAATAGCTGCAGCCCCGGTCCTCTCTCTTTTGTTGTATTACCAGGCTAGACCCTGCAGGCCCATTTCTCAAGAACGGCCGCTATGCGCGAGGCTCCCTCGGCCAGCACGTCAGGCTCGCGCACCAGGGCAATGCGGACGAAACCCGCACCCTTTTCACCGAAAGCCCTGCCCGGCGCCACCACCACACCCGCCTCCCTGATGCAGAACTCGGCGAAGGCCAGATCGTCGTCGCATGCGGGAACACGGGCCCAGACGAACATGCTGCCCATGGGGGGCGTTACCAGCCAGCCCTTTTCGGAAGCCGCGTCCAGAAAAGCGTCGCGCCTCTGTTGATACATGTTGCGGACGCGCTCTATCATTGCGTCCCTGTCGGGGTGAGTCAGCGCCTTTATGGCCGCCCGCTGGACGGGCCTGTAGAGGCCATAGTCGATGTTGCTTTTAAGCTGCCTTAGGCCGGCGATGAAATCCGGGTTCCCCAGAGCAAAGCCTATGCGCATACCCGCCATGTTGAATGTCTTGGAGAACGAGTTCACCTCTATGGCCACATCCATGGCGCCCGGAATCTCCAGCACGCTTGGAGGACGGAACCCGTCGAAGGCCAGTTCGCAGTAGGCGTTATCGTAGATCAGCCATATGTCGTTGTTGCGGCAGAATTCCACGGCCTGTTTCAGTACTTCCCTGTCGGCCCCCACCCCCAGGGGGTTGTTGGGGTAGTTCAATACCATCAGCCGCGCCCGTTTGGCTACATCGGGGGGTACGGAGTTAAAATCGGGCAGAAAGCCGTTTTGTTCCTCAAGCGGCAGCGGCCACGATTCTCCGTCCACCATAACGGGCATGTAGTGGTAGATGGGGTACCCGGGGTCGGGCAATATGCAGAGGTCGCCCTTTTCCATTGCCACAAGCGGGAAATGGGCAAACCCTTCCTGCGAACCCCACAGCGGGACTATGTGCTTTGCGGAATCAAGTTCAACGCCGAAACGGTCCCTGTAGCACCCGGCTATCGCCGGCGGCAGCTCGGGGTCGATAAAAGGATACTCGTAAGACCTGTCTTCCCTGGCGGCCCCCAGGGGTTCTTCGAGCACCCGGGGAAAAG
>CAZBLL010000249.1:0-2506 GCA_964492625.1 uncultured Synergistaceae bacterium | reverse complement strand
CCGTCCGCGGGACCCGTGGGACGCATGCGATCCACAACTGGGAACGAGCCCTGCACGGGCACATCTACCTTTTCCCTCATGTGACCGAGAACCTCGTCGCTCATGATCAACACAGGCTGACGGAAACGCTCCGCCATATTGAAAGCCTTGACCGCCACTTCAAAGCACTCCTGCACCGACGACGGTGCGTAAGCGATAGTAGCGTGGTCACCATGGGTTCCCCAACGAGCCTGCATGACGTCCTGCTGGGAAATGGACGTTGGCAATCCGGTCGAGGGGCCGCCCCTCATAACGTCGACAAGCACCATAGGAACCTCGGCCATATAGGCAAGGCCCAGGTTTTCCTGTTTCAGTGAAAATCCGGGGCCCGATGTGGCCGTCATTGCTTTTCTTCCTGCTATGGAGCCGCCGATAGTTGCGCCTATGCTTGCTATCTCATCCTCCATCTGGATAAAGCGTCCATTTCTCTTCGGTAGCTCTTCGGCCATTATTTCCGCTATTTCCGATGACGGGGTAATGGGATAACCACCGAAAAAGGAGCACCCGGCGGCCAGGGCGCCGTGAGCGAGAGCTACATTTCCCTGCCAGAATTCGATCCTAGACATTATTCGGTACACTCCTCAACAGTAATAGCGAGATCGGGGCAAATGTTTTCACACTGCCTGCACCCAATGCAGTCGTCAATCCGGACGGGCTCGCACTTGAGACCAGCGTCAAGTTCGAGAACGTTCTTGGGACATACGGCGATACAAAGCCCGCATCCCTTGCACCAGCCCTTGTTGACGGTAACCGAGAACTTCTTGGGCAAGAAACTCACCTTCCCTCCACATTTATGTTTCAGCCAGAACCGCTTTTTCGTTCGAGACACATTATGACACTTTGATAATTCAAGTACAAGGTATTTTGGCGTCTATATATTGAATATTGCTTTACAAGAAAGACATTGATATCCAATTCAGGGCATGCGGTTCCCCATTACATGAAAAAGGGGACGGAAATATACTCCGCCCCCGCTCTTGACCTGTACAGGCGTCCAGTCTCTAGACCACCGCCGGCTCGACGATGAGATCACCCGTCTCAAAACGCTTGTAATGGAGTTTGTCGATGGGGATCCACGGTTCCTGACCCATTATCTTCTGGGCCAGGAGTTCGCCCGTTATCGGGCCAAACATGAAACCATGCCCGGAGTACCCTACCGAAAGGTAGAATCCGGAAACATTATCCGCCTCACAGAGAATGGGCTGCCTGTCCGGAGTCATGTTATAGAGGCCGGACCACTGTCTTACTACTCTTACGCCCTTTGTTCTGGGAAGCAGGTCCACAAAAGTCTTTGACATCTTTTCCAGGAAATCCCATGAATTACCCAGATCGTAGTCTTCCGGGTGTCCGTCCGGGCTGCATCCGCCGATGATAGATCCGTGGGGCCTCTGCTGAATATAGTAATTGCCCGTGAAGCTCATGAGCATCGGAGGGCACACCCCGGGTTCTACGGGTTCGGTTATTATGATCTGGTGCAGTTCCGAAAAATTGGGAATATCCACTCCGCCCATCTTTGCGACTACCTGCGAATATCCTCCGGCCGCGTTGACCACTACAGGAGCGTCTATATCTCCCCTTGTCGTCGATACTCCGACGACCTCGCCGCCGACAGTCTTGACATCGGTGACTTCAGTAAACTTGTGGAATATGACGCCAAGTCTTTTCGCGGCTTCCTGAAAGGCAAACGTAGTCAGAAACGGATCAGCGTGTCCGTCTCTGTGGTGAAATGTAAAACCTACCGCGTCTTCGGCCGAAAGACCCGGGCATATCTCTCTGGCCTCATCGTAGGAAACAACACTGGTGTTGATACCCAGGCTGTTCTGCAACTTCATGCTCTTTTTGAGCTGTTCGAACTCGGAATCCTTGTAGGCCACCATCAGATAGCCGCTCTGATTAAGACCGCAATCCATCCCCAATTCTTCGCTGAGGTTTTCAAACTTTTCGACACAGGCAAGGCCGAAACGGCAATTCATTTCCGTGCCCCACTGGGCTCTTATGCCTGCGCCGCATCTTCCGGTGGAACCCGAGGAAATAGTGTCTTTTTCTATGACCACTACATCCTTCATTCCCATTTTGGCGAGGTTATAGGCTGTTGCACAACCCTGGACACCTCCGCCTATGATTACGGCGTTGGCTGTCTTTTTCCAGGTCATTTCCGATCGCCTCCACTGGCGAGGACGCCGAGCTTGATCGGTTTCGTCGGGGGACGGAAAGTCCCCGGAGGAATTTCGGTAACCGGCGTTTTGGTCATCCTCGAGATTTCTTTCAGGATGATGTCGCGGCAACCCCGTCCCTGGCACGGGCCCATCCCGACCCGGAGCACCCTTTTCAGTTCATCAAAGGTATCGTAGCCCTTTGCGATCCACTCCCTGATTTCTCCGAGAGTAACCTCTTCGCAGCGACAGATAACAATATCGTTCTGTTTGTCCGCCATTGCTATTTCACCACCCTGATGGCCCTGATGTCC
>CAZBLL010000248.1:0-2509 GCA_964492625.1 uncultured Synergistaceae bacterium | reverse complement strand
GTGCAACGCGGCCGTCAAGTTCCCTCTTCTCATGGAAGAGGGCGACAGGCTTGAAGCCGATTTCGTGGCGACGGGACACTATGCAAGGATAGTGGAGGAAGAGGGCGAAATGTTTCTGGCGAGAGGCCTGGACAAGGTAAAGGACCAGAGCTACATGCTTTACCGCCTGCCCGAGGCGGTCTACCCCAGGCTGGTTTTCCCCCTGGGGAATCGCCTTAAAAAGGATGTGGTCGAAGAAACCGAGGCAATTTATCCGGAATTCTTCACGGGTGTACCTGAAAGCAGGGACCTTTGCTTCGTGGAAAACGGCGGAGCGCCGGAATATCTGCGCGAAAAGGGAATGGAATGGCCAGAAGGCCCCATATCCACCGGAGATGGAGAAATACTGGGAAAACACCGCGGCCTGGGACGCTACACTATTGGACAAAGGAAGGGACTTGGGCTTTCCGGCGGGCCATGGTTCGTGGTTTCAAAAGACAGTAAGACCAACACCCTGTTCGTAGGCGGCCCGGATGATCTTGCGGTCATATGTGTAACCTGCAGAAAGCCGGTCTGGCGTTTGATGAAGACGGACCTTATGCATTTGACGGGGCAGCACAGATACAGGGCCGGAGCCGTTCCTGTAACGCTCGAAAACCCGACCCGGGAAGGTTTCAGGGTCAAGACCGTCTATGGCCACTGTTTCAGGGGCGCGGCCCCGGGGCAGTCCATGGTATTGTATTCCCGCGACAGGGTAATAGGCGGTGGTATTATTGAATCATCGGAGAGGAGGGGCTTGGGGCATGACGATTGACGACATGCGTGTTCCCGTGAAACAGCTTCGAAAATTGACTGCGCCGTCATCGCTGGGTTTCAGCACTACGGAAGAAGTAGAGTGCCTTGGCCAACTGATCGGGCAGGAAAGGGCCGTAAAGGCCGTTGATTTCGGTCTGGAGGTTGGCGCCAAAGGGTACAATATTTTCGTTGTTGGAGACCACGGAAGTGGACGGACCACCTATTCTCTTGAAAAACTGAAAGAACGCGCGGCAAAAGAGCAGGCGCCCGACGATTATGTCTACGTCTACAATTTCGATGATCCCGAAGAGCCCATGGCCCTCAGCATGCCGGCGGGACAGGCGAAAGAACTTGCCGCTCACCTTGACGACCTTGTGGATGATCTCAAGGTAGCTCTGAGCAAGGCCTTTGAAAACAGCCAGTACGAGGACGCCAAGGCCCAGCTTGTAAAGGAATTTCAGGAGAAAGTGAACGGCTTCATGGAGGAAATGCGCAGCTGGGCCTTCAGCAAGGGGTTTGCCATCAAAAGGACCCCGCAGGGCTTCGTAAACATACCACTTGTTCCCGGTGAAGAAGAGGAAGCGCCGGACGAAAAGTCGGAACAACAGGAAGAAACACCCGAAGTAGAAACCGAAGGCAAAATCGAAGGCAAAATCGAAGACGGATCTGAAACCACACAAAACTCCGAACACTTCAAGGAAATGCAGCAGGAGGACTTTGAAAAACTGACGGAAGAAGATCAGAAAAAGCTCCAGGCTGTATCCGAGGAAATTTCGCAGAAGACCCTTGAAGTTTTAAGAACTATTCGAGACAACGAAAAACAGTTGAAGGAGCAGATCAAGGAACTGGAAGCCGAAATATGCCGAACGGCCATAAAACCCGGCCTCAGGGAAACAAGGGAACTTTTCGGGGAGCGGGAAGTCGTTGCAAAGTGGCTCGATGCGCTCTCTGAAGATATTATCCATAATTTCAACATGTTCATAGCAGCCGCCAGGGACGAAGGGGCCGATGTCGACTTCAGCCGGTACCAGGTGAATGTCTTTGTCTCGAACGATCCGGAGCGGGGTGCTCCTGTAATATGTGAAACAAACCCCACCTACTACAACCTGTCGGGAAAAGTAGAGTACGAAAGCAGACAGGGCATGCTTACAACCGATTTCCGCAAAATAATCAGCGGGGCCATTCACAGGGCAAACGGCGGATACCTGCTGCTCCATGCGGAAGAGATACTCAGGAACTACATGTCCTGGGACGCGCTGAAACGCGCGCTGAGGACCCAGGAGATCACTATCGAAAACCTGGGCGAGCAGCTCGGCGTGATCCCGGTTTCATCGCTAAGACCTCAGGCTGTGCCTGTGGACCTGAAGGTCGTGGTGATCGGCGCCAGATACCTGTACCACCTGCTTGCCATCTACGATCCCGAATTTCCGAAGCTTTTCAAGATCAAGGCTGATTTCGACGTCGATATGACAAGGACCCCCGAAACGGAAAAACAGATGGCCTGTTTCGTGGCGGGTTACGTTACGAAGGAGGATCTCAGGCATTTTACTCCGGAAGGCGTAGGCGAACTTATCGAATGGTCGGCGCGTCTTGCAGGCCACTCTTCCAGAATGTCGACTCAGTTCAACAGGATCGCAGAGGCGGTTGTAGAGGCCTCTGCCTGGGCGGGAGTAGAAGGCGCCGAAACAGTTGATGCAAAGCACGTAAGAAAAGCACTGGCCGAACGAAAATTCCG
>CAZBLL010000247.1:0-2562 GCA_964492625.1 uncultured Synergistaceae bacterium | reverse complement strand
CGACTCCTGTCGTATATACTTTGTCCGAGTAAGAATCCTCGGGCGGGACAAGGCAATTGGTCGTCATCAGTATCGGACCGTTGAACTTCTCGAATTCCTCGTTCTGTTTCCACCAGGAGTTACCGTAGTTCCCGACGAAGTGGTCGTATTTTTTGAAGGCCGGGTAGTAGTTGGCCGGGAGCATCTCACTGTGGGTGTAGACGTCCACTCCTGTACCCTCGGTCTGCTTGAGCAGGTCTTCCATGTCGTGGAGATCGTGTCCGCTGATGAGTATGGCGGGGTTGTTCCGGACGCCGATATTGACCTCGGTGATCTCGGGATTGCCGTAGGTGGAGGTGTTGGCTTCGTCGAGCAGGGCCATGGTCTTGACGGCCGTTTCGCCGGCCTTGAGGACCATGTCGACCATTTCGTCGACTGAAAGGTCCCTGGTGGTGGAGGCCATGGCGGTCATTATAAAGTTGTAGATGTTCTGGTCCTCGTAGCCCAGCATGGCGGCGTGATCTGCGTAGGCGGCGACGCCCTTGAGTCCTATGACCAGCAGTTCCCTGAGGGAGCGGACGTCTTCGTCTTTAGTGGATAGCACGCCCACGGTGAGCGCCTTTTTGTGGAAGTCTTCCACGTCGGTTGCGTTCCAGGTGGCGGCTTCGGTCATCTTTTCGGTGAAGTCGCCGCCGTTTTTGGCCCTGTAGGCGGCGAGGAAGCGGTCGCGGACGGCGTCGCGGCGGTCCAGGGCCTGCCGGATAAGGGCGACAAAGCGGTCGTCGTCCCAGTTGGCGTTGGTTATTGTGGAAAAGAGCCCCTGTGCTACAAATAGTCCGTCGGATTTTTCGGCGACGTTCAGCTCGGCGGCTTTCTCGGACCAGACGGCGACGCCCTTCATGGCGAAGATGAGCAGGTCCTGCAGGTTGGCGGTTTTTTCGGGTTTGCCGCAGACGCCTCGGACGGTGCAGCCCTTGTTCAATGCGGATTCCTGACACTGGAAACAGTACATGTTGTTTCCTCCTTTTATTGGTGCGGGTTTCCTTGCAATAGCGCCCAGGTTCCTGTGGGCATGGGAGAAACTTCCACCGGGATCTGAAAAAACATCTTGACCGCTGATAAGAAAACAGGGTGTATGGGGCTTGGCTGCCGGGGAATGAAAGTTGTATGGCGGCTTCTGGGTTTATACGGCTTACGCTGAAAGTCGGGGTTTTTCTCCAAAGTGTTTCATCAGCTCCTTCATTGTATCACCAGCAAAACAAGCTGGCGCAGCATGCAGTGAGCAGAAAAAGCAGGAGACAGGGAGTCAGGAAACAGGAGACAGGACTCAGGAGCCGTGAACCGTGAACGGGAGAATCCGTGAATCGCAAGTCGTGAAACGTGAACCGAAGGGCCAAAACTTTTTCACCGCAGAGGGCACAGAGGACACAGAGAAATACCAAACCTTATTCTGTGTAGAACCAAAACCATCTGGGTGTCATTCCGAGAAATCGCGTAGCGATACCGAGGTTGAAAATCCGCCTACCGGCGGAAATCTCAGGCTAAACTCTATTTCTTTAGGGTTAAATTCTACCCCGAGATTCTTACCCTCAGCTTCGCTTGGGGCACGCCGTCGACCCTACGGGCCTCAGAATGACAGGCTTTTGATGTCACCCCGACCGAGCGGCCTTGGCCGCGACGAGGTCGTAGATCCGCCTACCGGCGGAGGTCTCGGTTTTTACGGGAGGCAGGATACAGCAAGGTCACAGGCAAAATCAATTTTCACCGCTTACGTAAACGTCTATACGAGTTATCAATCGACAAGGGAGGCAATTTAATGAAGAGGATTCTTTGGGGCGTGCTGGTTTTACTGTTTGTGTTATTCGGTGTTTGTTTTGCCGAACCCAGCGGGGATATTTTGAAAAAAGGTGGGAAGGCCTATCAAAATGGAGACTTTGAAACAGCTGCAGAGTGGTTCCGAAAGGCAGCGGAACAGGGTGATGCTACCGGTCAGTACCTTCTCGGGTTAATGTATCGTTACGGTAAGGGTATTTCCCGGGACTCCGTAGAAGCTGCCGAGTGGTTCCGAAAGGCAGCGGAACAGGGACATGTCAGATCTCAATTCAATTTAGCGGTAATGAGTGAACTTGGTGAAGGTGTTTCCAAAAGCCAGACAGAGGCGATCAAGTGGTACCAAAAGGCAGCGGAACAGGGAGATGCTCAAGCCCAGCAAAATCTCGCCGCAATGTATTATCTGGGGCAGGGTGTCGCGAAAAATTCTGAAAAAGCAGCCGAGTGGTACCAAAAGGCAGCGGAACAGGGAATTGGCAGGTCCCAGTACGCTCTCGGGGTAATGTATTTTAAAGGGGACGGTGTCTCCCAAGATTACAAGCATGCATATGTATGGTTCAGTATGGCGGCTTTAACTTTATCAGAGGATTCACAGGGATCGAATGACATAAAAGAACATCTGGAGAGAGTGAAAGAACTGAGAGATGACGCCGAGAAAAAACTTTCACCGGAACAAATGGAAGAGGCGCAGGAAATCATAAGTGAGATGACAACTCCAAAAAAATCATAGACCCGGAAATCGCAGACCGCAAT
>CAZBLL010000246.1:0-2564 GCA_964492625.1 uncultured Synergistaceae bacterium | reverse complement strand
GAACAGGTAGCGTCGAGTCTTTTCGATCCGTTCGTTACGACCAGACCCGACGGAACGGGTCTGGGGCTTACCGTGGTCCTCAAGGTCGTGAACCTCCACGGAGGCCGTATAGAAGTGAATTCAGACGGAGAGGGCGCGGAGTTCAGCGTAGTAATTCCGTTTGGGAAAGGCGGGTCCGAAGATGAAACTCTGGGTGGTTGAAGATGAGGCCAACCTGGCGCGCGGCCTGGCCAGAGGTTTTACCGAAAAGGGATACGAAACCGAAATATTTCCGTCGCTGGCCGAACTGGGGGCGGGGCTTGCCGATTCCGAGCCCGAGGTTGTGTTCCTCGACGTCCGCCTGCCCGACGGCGATGGACTTTCGGCTCTGCCGCACATCCTTAAAAGTTCTCCAATGGCCAAAGTTATCGTAATGACGGCTTTCGGAGAATCGGCCCTTGTGGTGAGGGCAATCAAGGAAGGGGCCTACAACTACCTTGACAAACCCTTCCCGCTGGAAGCGGCCTTCAATATGGCTTCAAGAGCTTCCGAGGCCATTTCGCTGGCCAGGAGGGTTCTGAGGCTGGAAAAGGGCAAGAAAGTGTTACTGGCCGGTTCATCGCAGGTCATGATGAAGGTGCGGGACTTTGTTCGAAAGGTGTCGCCTCACAGAGAGGTGAACGTGCTTCTCCAGGGAGAAAGCGGTTCCGGCAAGGAAGTTGTCGCCAGAATGATAGGGGAATCGGATTCGTCGGAAGGAGGCGAGTTCGTGGCGATCAACTGCTCGGCCATACCCGAAAACCTGCTGGAGGCCGAACTGTTCGGCTACCGAAAGGGCGCCTACACCGGCGCATCGTCGAACAAGACGGGGCTTATTCAGATGGCGGACGGGGGAACGCTATTTCTGGACGAAATAGGAGACATGCCGCTGTTGTTGCAGCAGAAGCTGCTGAGGTTCCTGGATTCCAGGACCATTCGCCCACTGGGTTCGGAAAAGGAATACAGGGTAACGCTCAAGGTCATCTGCGCCACCTGCGTGGATCTGGAGAAGCGCATTGCCGAGGGAAGGTTCAGGGACGATCTCTACTACCGGATATCGATGCTGCCGCTACGCCTGCCCCCTCTGAGAGACAGAGGGAGCGATGTGCTTGAACTTTCGGAGGTGTTTCTCGCCACGCTTGCATCCAGGATGGCCAGGCCGCCGCTTGTGCTGGGGTCGGAAGTGGAGCAGGTGTTCCTTTCGTATGTCTGGCCCGGTAACGTAAGAGAACTCAAGAATCTCCTCGAAAGGATATACATACTCAAGGAACCCTCCAGCACGGTAATACGGCTGTACGACCTTCCGTCGGAGATGCTGGACGACTTGCCCGACAAGGACGGATACCCTGGCCCCAGAGCGGAAAACGTTTCGCTGCAGGAACACCTCGATACGGTGGAACGTGATCTTATACGCCGTGCGCTCGAAAAAACGGGAGGCAACCGCACCAGGGCCGCCGGCGATCTGGGTATGTCCCGCTACGCTCTTTTAAGAAGGATGCAAAGGCATGGAATGGACGCAGAGGGAAAAGAACCCCGCAACGACTCTTGAGATAAAGCCTTCGGTTGCACCGTTGCCGATGCTGCTCCAGAGCCTTCGGATACTGGCGGCCCCGGCCCGCGAGCTTCAGGAGTTGCTTGAGGAACTTGCCGAAGGGAATCCCTTTCTGGAAGTGCTTCCCCCGGTTTTCGCCGCCGGGTCCCGGAACGGGGCCCCTGGAGGCGAAAACTTTGACGATATCGCCGATCCCGGAGGAGGGAGCCTGGACCTGGCCCACCAACTTTCGCTGATCCCGGAACTGTCGAAGGTTTCCTTTTCCAGGCTGGAGGAAATGGCCGAGTGCCTCGGCCCGGCCGGGCGGCTTCTCTGCGGCGCGGCGGAGCTGGCCGCCGCCGCTGGTGTCGACCCGGCCGAGGCAGAGTCGCTGCTGCGGTCGATACAGGACGGAATTGACCCTCCTGGACTTTTTGCCCGCAACCTTGCCGAATGCCTGCTCATCCAGTTGCGGCGATTCGGTGAGGAAGATTCGGATGCATGGCATCTGGTCAGAGAGGCCGCCCGGATGCTGGAGGAAGGATCGCTGGATATTATCCTCAGGCGTTTTGGATGGGAGAACGGGCGACTGCAAAAGGCTCTGGCCAGATTGAGACGTCTGGATCCATCCCCCGATTTCCACGGTTCAAGCGCCTCGCCGGTGATCCCCGAACTGAAAATGGAACTTGTCGAAGACGGCGTGAACGTAGCGATAATTCAAGAAAACCACCCGGGACTGCAAGTGTTGAAGTCGGCAAAACACGGCGGGGCTCTCCGGCGCATGGAAACAGGGGCTCTAAACATAGTATCTGAATACGAAAGACGCCTTGAAACCAAGGTCTCCGTAGGTGCGTTTCTCGCCCGTAGGCAGAGAGCCTTTCTGGCCCGTGAGCGCGACGCTCCCGGGCCCTGCGTACTGGCGACGGTGGCGGAAGCGCTGTCTCTTCATCCGGCCACTGTCCACCGCACGGCCTCAAGGACCTGGTGTGGAACTCCCAGGGGAACCATGGTTCTT
>CAZBLL010000245.1:0-2576 GCA_964492625.1 uncultured Synergistaceae bacterium | reverse complement strand
AAGCACATCAGGAAGATACAAAGAGCCCATGCCAGAAGACGGGCTGGGAATACCCATCCAGGATGACGGTTCTCGGTATGCATTTGGATCTGGAATAGGTTGGTGGAATCGACGACAACGACCGCGCGCCCTCCCCGGCCTCTTCCGGGGCCGAGATGGCGCTCCTTGCTATGCCAAACTGTCCGGGGAAGATCCAAACTTTTCACCCGAAGGCTTGCTTCAACCTGTTGCGACAGCCAGAATCAGCAGACCTGTTGCCGTTTCGCGGAGTCCTGCCACAACTCCACCTGCTTGTGGGTTCAGGGGCCTTCTTGAGCCCGCCTCGACGTTAGCGTTTCTTCAGCTCCACCCTCCGGTTCAGCGCCCGTCCCTCCTCGGTGTCATTGTCGGCTACGGGCTGGTTGGGACCGAAGCCGCGCACGGTCATGCGCCCGAGGTCGATTCCATAAAGGGCGAGATAGGCTTTGACCGTTTCGGCGCGCCGCTCCGAAAGCCGCTGGTTGTAAGACCTGTCGCCGACGCTGTCAGTGTGCCCCTGGATCTCGACCCGCAGGTCCGGGTTCGCCTTCATCAGCTTGATGATTTCGGTAAGGGCCTTTTCGGAACCCATCTTCAGATCCGCCTTGTCAAAGTCGAAGTGGATACCGTAGACAGCCACGTGTCCCTCGTCATCGAGTTTCCGTTTCATTTCCTCGGCACTGAAGGTCAGACGCTTTTCGAAACCTTCCTGGTCCACGATGGTCAACTCATAGTAGTTTTCCTTGGCCCAGAGGTGCGCCCAGGCCGTGCCGCCATCGGGTAAGGGAACCGTGAAATCGAGATAGACATCGTCGCCGCTCAGAACCTTTCCACCTTTTTTCAGCGCCTCCCGGCGATAGTTCTCGATGATCTCCAGCGGAGAAAACCGGCGATCGCTCTTTTCATACTCGTATATCAACTCCCAGTACTTGCCATTCACGCGCTTGGTGCCTGTGCTCCCATCCTCCTGCTTTAACTTGAACTTGAAGGCGGCGAAATTCTGGAACTCACTGTCGAAAAGCTTGAAGCCGGGGATGGGACGGATGAAAGAATGCTCCTTAGGGGCGGCACAAACTGCCTGAGCCGCCAATGCGGCCGGCATCACCAGAAACAAGAACAGATAGGGCTTAAGATACTGCATGACGCAAACCCCCTTATGTGCTCGGATCCTCAAATCGTTAACCCCTGCCCGATACAATTTTTTGGTACCGCTCGGGCAAAACGGCGGGGTTTGAAATAGGAGCATGGTCTTTGAACCATTGCGCCGTTTATTTGGATAACGGCCGGATCGTCTGGGCCGACGGAATACTGCCCGGCTTCAGCCAAAGATCTCCCTTGAATTCCATTTCACCCTCGTACTTATAAGCCCGCAGCAGGGCATGCGCTCCAAGCAGTGTTTCGAGTTCAGAGGCAATGGTCTGCATTTCTTCGCCGCTTCCAACCGCGTACTCCGAAACATAAGGCCATAGCAGGAACCATTCCTGTCGGCTCCCTCCGACATAGTAATTGCGCTTTATCGATTCATGGATCTGGGAGGTTTCTCCAAAAACGAAAAGATGTCCTCCAGGTTTCTGAATGCCTCGCTGGATCCAAGGGGGACCTCCGGTTTCGACGGCAGGGGAATGAAGCGCACCGCCTTGGTGCTTTCAGATGCCTCCAGATCCGTGCCCAGGATGAGAATTTCCTCGTGCCCATCGAACCCGATAATCGCCTTCTGCCCGGGTTCCTTGATGGTTACATCCACCACAGGGATGATCATGCCCATATCCGCGCGGACACTGCCAAAGCCTGTCAGCAGCGTCATGAAGCACACGACCCACCAATACTTCCGCATGGCTTATCCTCCCGATGGACAAAGATCATACCTCATGGGCTCCCAAGAACCGGGTTTCTTGTATGCTGAGCTCAGCAGTCAGGATTTCATGCCCTTATTTGTCCTTGTTCATGCACCCGTTGATTCCGGCTCAATTCCTGAAGCTCGCGAACGATTCTTACGGATTCCCCCACCGAAACCGCTAACCTCTTTTTTGCGGGACGATATTCACTCCTTTAAGACCTCTGATAGTCATGGCCAATGATCGAAGCGACCTGAAACAGCAGCGCTTCGGGAAAAATGCGATAGATCCGCTGGCGCCGGCCCCTGCCAGCGCGACAATGACTATCGCGTAGCTGAAAGCGATCAGCGTCTGCCAATGGATCCGTGATACAGCGAGCGGCAAAACCGTCAGCGCAGCGACCCCCAGGCAGAGCTGTCCACAAAATAGTTTACCGAGATCGGAAAACGGGGCGCATAGCTGAGCCCGGCGGCTTGTCTTGTCACGTGTCACCTCATCCATCTTACGCGCGACCGTTAGCCTTCATGAGCTTTTCTTAGCCTGGCGTGGTCCGGCAACGAACCAGATAATCAGTCCCAGAACTGGAAGGATAAGAATCAGGACGATCCAAAACACCTTTCCACCCGTGGATGCCGAACTGCCGACAGTCTTTACAATAGCCCAGACATCTGCGACCAAAATGATAAGCCCCAAAAGGCCGCCGATTTCTATCCCCATATTGCC
>CAZBLL010000244.1:0-2631 GCA_964492625.1 uncultured Synergistaceae bacterium | reverse complement strand
TTCAAGCAACTGCCCCCGGGCATGCTTTTCGAGCATCGCGTGGAAGAGCCGCACATAGTCTGTTCGGGCGGTTTCGGCTCCTTCGCTGTTGCCCAGAGGGCAGAACCCGCCCCCCACTATGGTTTCGCCGTCCATCTCAAAAAGGCTCAGTTTGCAGTTCCTTACGCCGCAGGAACGCTCCTTGAAATAGTTGCGGCAAAGAACCTCCGAGCAACGGGGTTCTGATTGTATCGCCTCCCAGCCGCGAAAAGCCGACCTGGTCTGCAACCCCTCCGCCCTGCGGGCGAGAATAGCATCGCGAAGCCATAAAGCGGCTCCGAGAGCACCCAGAAGTTCTCTATGGGGAAAGGCGACTATCTCACGGTCCGTGACCTGGGCCATGGCCGCCAGAAAGGCGGCGCCCAGCGACGGGCCGCCCTGGCAGGAGCATCTGTCTCCCAGGTGTCTGGAACCGCCCACGAACTTATTGAAGTAGCTTGCGGCGGTCGCCCTTACGATCGCGGCCGCTATCTGGCTTCTGTCGTGTCCCTCGGCTATAAGCCGGTGTTCCTCTATCTCCATGAAGACACCGCAGGTGGAATCGATTACGGGGACCGTTGAAGCCGAAAGGGCCTCTTTCTGCAGCGAGTCCGCAACATCGAGTCCAAGCAGTGCCGCCATGTTTTCAAGGGTTTGCCCCGCTCCCGCCTGGCACGAATAGTTCATGCGGGCTTCCTCGACCTGGTCCGTGCATCGGCCGTCCGTTTTGCGAAATGTCGTAAACTTCATGTCCTGGCCGCCGATTTCGAGAATTGTGTCCACCAGGGAGTCGAAGCTGCGAGCGCCCACTGCGTGGCATGTTATTTCGTCGACGGCCGCGTCCGGAACCGCAAATCCCTCGGCCGTCAGCGACTGCTTCAGTGATGGCCTCACCAGCATTTTTTCGAACAGCTTCCTTGCGGAACCGGTGGTGCATACGCCCGCTATCCGGCTGCCTGTCCACCGGGGCTGGAACTCCCGGAACATTGCCTGCAGAGCGCCCAGCGGGTCGCCGTGAGTGGAGCGGTAGCGGCCGTCCAGAAGGGCGCCCGACGCCATGTCGACGACGGCCGCTTTGGTGGTCGTGGAGCCTCCGTCCACCCCTATGACGATACTGTCCGGGTCATTCCGGCTCTCAGCGCGTTTGTCGCGGATAAGGGTCACTTTTTGAAGAGAGGCGGAAAGTCCCGGCGCGTAGCGCCGCTGTTTCCGCGCTTCGGTCCTGGCTTCGTCGAGGCGCGAAATGTCTACAACACCGCAGTCTCCACGGGCGGCCGCCATGGCCGCCGCGCCAATTGCGCCTATTGCCCGTGATTCGGGGCTGTACAGCGGTTTGGTTCCTGTAAGCATGCCTATAGCTTCCCTGATCGGGGCGCACGACGCCAGGCCGCCTCCCATAAGACAGGGTGAACCGGTTTCTATATCTTTCGACGCCAGCACGTCCTGGCAGTAATTGGCCGCGGCGGTGGCGAAAAGCCTGGCCAGGATAAGGGGTCTCGGAGCGCCCTCGTTCTGGTCGTGAATAAGGTCCGACTGTACTACAACGCCGCATCGGGCGTTGTACGGGCGAGCGTCAGGGTAGAGTGCGGCTTCCTCCTCCGCGCTTTGGAACCATTCCTCGATGCGTCGCTGTTTCTGGTCGGGGTCGGCGCTGTTTTCCAAAAAACCTCCTCCCATCAGGCGACGGACCTGTTTTTCAACCAGCGTTCCGGAACCGCCCCCGCACTTGGTGTTTGTAGCCCAGTCGATGATGGCCGGTCCGGACCGTCGGGAGCCCGGAATGAGCGAAAAGAAATAGCTGTCTCTTGCCCCGAGGTGCATCAGCAGTCTGCAGTCCGGAGTCAGCACCCCCGCGCCCATGGCCAGACACACACTGTCCTGTTCATAGAACAGTTTGGGGAAAGCGCGCGCAAGCGAGGCGGCTCCGGAGCCCGTAAAGGAAGTAGAGCGTATGGCTCGCCCGGGAAACGCGATTTCAATTGCCCTGACCGCCTGTTCAAGCCGTTTAAAGGGATCGCCGAAATGAATGAGGGAAGGAAAGACCCGAATGATGTTTACATCTTTGTCGATGGCGGCGGAATGAATACACGCGGAGCCGATGTCGAAACCGGCGAAAAGCATGTTTTCTCATCCACCCTTGTTTTAAGTTGTGCGTTGCGTTTGTCTCCAGAAATCATTATACCGAATAAAAGCGAAAGCGATTGGTGTATCATACTCTGTAAACCTTGTAAGTGTTGGGAGGAACATGCATGCTAGTGACCGTTTGCGCACGACCGCCTGTGGATATAACCGAAGGCGGGCTGGCCGTGCTGGTTTTCGAAGACGACCTTTCACCGTTGGAACAGTTGAGCGGTGACATTTCCGGGCTTGCCAAAGCAAGAGCCCGGCAGATTGATTTTGTGGGTAAAAAAGACACCAGGCTGGTGATCCCGTTTGGCGCGGACGCCGCCGGAACGCTTGTTGTTGCGGGTCTGGGCAAAGCTGAATCGGTAACGAGGGATACCTGGAGACAGGCGGCGGCCGGCGTCGCCAAACAGGCCGAAAAAGACCGGTGCGGTTCTCTGGCGATACTGCCCCCGTTCCAGCTCGACGAAGACCTGTCGTCGTGCCTCG
>CAZBLL010000243.1:0-2658 GCA_964492625.1 uncultured Synergistaceae bacterium | reverse complement strand
GGAAGGGAGCAATCGACGGCGCTACCCGCCAGGGTCGACGCTTTGCTGCAAAAGGCGGATATCGCCCGGAACTCTGTTGCGGGCATAGCGGTAACGGTTGGTCCGGGCTATTTCACTGGTGTTCGTGTGGGCGTATCTTACGCATGCGCATTGGCGTACGGTCTGGAGATCAAGGTGGTCGCGGTATCGTCTCTTTTGGGCCTGGCCTATGCATTCATGGTGCGGGGCGGCTACGTATGCCCCCTTATAAGGGCCAGGAGAGAATATGCCTATATGGCTGTTTTCGGGCCGGACGCCTCTATGGAAAGGAACGAACGTTATACGGCCTGTTGCGAGATATCGGGGCTGCTTTCCGAAGTTCCGGCTCCGGGGATGATTGTGTGCCCCGAAGGTGACGACGTCTGCCCGAAGGAGTGCATACCGCAGGGGTGGAAGATGGTTCGCAGCCCACTACGGGGTGGTTCGGTAGCGCTGATTGGCGAACAATACGGACACAGAGCTGTGTATCCTTCCATAATCCGGGGAAACTACCTCAGGGAACCAGATATCGGTCGGTAAAAATAGTAAAGGTGAGTATATATACAATATACATTCTGAAGTGTATTATAGTTGCTGATATCCTAGATACCATATCTCAAATAGTGAAAATCTGAACGATACGTAGCCGGGGGGTGGTCAGCTACAGAAGGTGCAAGGACTGATATTGAAAGATGTATATTTACCAAGGAGGGGTGCGGAACATGAACTTGATCGAGCAACATCCAGTTCTTGACTTCAAGCATGGAAAACTTGTCACGTTCACTTTCGACGGGCAGGAGATGCACGGGTATGAAGGTGAGCCGATCGCGGCCGCCCTGCACGCCAATGGTGTAAGGGTTTATCGTGAGACGCCTATTCGTCATCAGACAAGAGGTTTCTTCTGCGCCATAGGAAAATGTTCTTCCTGTTTCATGGTCGTGGACGGCGTTCCCAATGTCAGGACATGTGTAACTCCCCTGAAGCAGGGAATGCAGGTCGCAACGCAGAAGGGCAAGGGCGTCGTCAGCATGGACGTCAGCTAGAAGGGGCGGTGGAAAACATTGCGTCAGACTGAAGTTCTGGTTATAGGCGGCGGCCCCGCTGGCCTCAGCGCAGCCATCGAAGCGGCGACGTCGGGTTGTGAAGTTACGCTTGTCGATAGCGATCTTGCGCTGGGCGGTCAGTTGATCAAGCAGACACACAAGTTTTTCGGCTCCAAGGACGAGCGCGCGGGAACACGCGGCTTCAAGATTGCCGAAACGCTCATGGAAGAACTGGAAGCCAACAAGGACCGTGTCTCCATTCACAGCAACTGCACGGCTACCGGTTTTTACGCCGAGGACGGCGTCGTCTCCTGTGTACATGGAGAAGACGATTATTTCCGAATCAAACCAAACAAGATCATCATGGCTACCGGCGCCCAGGAACGGCTTTTACCTTTCCCCAACAACCATCTCCCGGGCGTATACGGCGCAGGAGCAGTTCAGACGCTGATGAACGTCTACGGAGTGACGCCCGGCAAAAAGGTGCTCATGGTCGGAGCCGGCAATATCGGACTTATAGTCAGTTATCAATTGATGCAGGCTGGTGTGCATGTCGTCGGTATTGTAGAGGCCATGGATAAAATCGGCGGTTACTGGGTGCATGCAGCAAAGGTCCGCCGCATGGGTGTCCCTATCTATCTGCGGCACACCGTCAAGGAAGCTGTAGGCGACAATATCGTAACTGGAGCCGTCATCCAGGAGATAGACGACAAGTTCCAGCCTACAGGCACGGAAGTCAACATCGATTTGGATGTCATCTGCATGGCTGTGGGGCTGACCCCGACATGCGAACTGCTCTGGCAGGCGGGATGCCAGATGGCGTTTGTTCCCCAGCTCTGCGGTTACGTGGCCCAGAGGGATAAACATATGAGAACCAGTAATGATGATATCTGGGTGGCCGGAGACGCCGCCGGTATAGAAGAAGCGTCTTCCGCTATGGTTGAAGGACGGATCGCCGGTCTTGGCGTCGCCAAGTCACTTGGCAAGATCGACGCAGAAGAATACTCCAAACGGCTGGCGGAGTTCGCCAGACGGCTTGCGGACCTCCGCGGCGGGGAAGTTGGCGCGAAAATCTGTCAGGGTATTGCCTGCTGCACGGTTAACGAGTGGGGGGTGTAGTTCCAGTGTCGGAAAAAGAAAAACTCTTCAACAGCGGAGTGCTGACGGAATCACGTACGGGCGCCATAGAGCCGCCCAGGGAACTATGGGAAACAAAAAAGAACGGTCTTGTTATCATCGAATGCCCGCAGAGGATACCCTGTAACCCCTGTCATACAAGTTGCCCTACTGGTGCTGTTAAAGCTTTCAATGACATAAACGATCAGCCTTCCATCGATTACGAAAAATGCACTGGGTGCGCGCGTTGCGTAGCCGTCTGCCCGGGCCTGGCCTGTTTCGTAGTTGACCTGACATGGGGCGGGGATAGCGATGCACTGATGAAACTTCCCTACGAAATGCTTCCCATGCCAGAAGAGGGCGCCACAGTCGATTGCCTGAACAGGGTCGGCGAGCCGGTGTCGAAGGGTAAAGTCATCAAGGTGACCGAACCAATGCATGACAAGACTCACGTCGTTCATGTAGAGGTTCCTAAAGACAA
>CAZBLL010000242.1:0-2663 GCA_964492625.1 uncultured Synergistaceae bacterium | reverse complement strand
CAGTAATAGCAACGCTTTTCAAGGTTCATTGGTATAAAGTTGCGGGAATGCAGGCTGTAGTCAAGCAGAAAAAGGAAAAAGGCCGCTGCGGCCCCCACCACTACACCCGCAGTTACGGAAAGCAGCAACCATTTGACGAGGGCGTAGACCAGTATCATTTCTTCCTTTAAAACTTTTGTGTAGCGTTCTTTCACAGTCGGGTTTCCCTTTCTAAGACGTCAGCGTCCGATTGATTTCGTTCCAGAGATACTCCCTGTCCGGAACCCCCCTGGCCAGCAGTTTCCCGTTCAGAACCCATGTGGCCTCCGTTCCCCTGACCCTGAAACGCAACACATCCAGAAGGCTCAAAATATTGCGGGGATCAATCAGGTCCACTCTTATCCTGTCTCCGAAATCCTTCTCCAGATCGACAAGGATACTTCCCACCTCGACCCTTTCGTCCCTGACCTGGTAAGATTCCATCTCCACGTCGGCGTACTCCAGCTCTACGCATCCTACCGCGAATCCCGGCTGTTCCATAAATATCTTGAGTCTGGGTGTTTTTGCCAATGCTCTCATCTCCCGTTGCAGTGCTTATCGTGCGTTAAGGAACCTCTTTATGATGATCCAGGCCGCCAGATCGTCTATCGGCCTGGGAGGCACTCTCATGGATTCAGGCAACAGCTTCCGGAACCCCGTCGGCGGGTGAAGCCTCCAGTACGATTTACGGGCCTCCAGGGTGGAATAATCCTCCGCAACCATAACGGGCGACAACCCCCTTGCCTCGAGCAACTTCAGAAAGGGTCTGTGTCCTGTTCCCGAGCCCAGAAGCAGCACCATTTCGCTTTTCAGGCACAGGTTCCGGGGCATCCATTCCTCGGCCGCTTTTTTTAGCGACGCAGCGTCAAACGAAAGCAGAATGTCGAAAAGACCTTCAAGATCATCCGCATGCATGACGCCCGACGCAGCCAGGTCTCCCTGGTCGTTTGCTACGGCCCATCCGAATTTGCCGGTCCCGGGGTCCACCGAAACTATCACGGTCTGTCTCCCATGGTGGAGGCCCAGCGTGAGTAAAGCCACATCCAGTGGTCCGGATGGCGTTCTATCCATTCTCCCAGAACATCGTTGCACTGCCTGAGCGATTCTTCCGTATCAAACCCGAAGGGCTTTCCTTCTTTTCCTTCTAGCGCGGGAAGGATATAGAGGTCGTGATTAACCCTGTCGGGCCGACGTACAACAAAAAGCGGGACAACCCTGGAACCAATTTTCTCGGCCATTTTAACCGGGCCGAACGGTGTGCTGGCGGGGACCCCCAGAAACGGTACGGGAAGCCCCTTGTCCCGGAAATCCTGATCGAGCAGAACCCCCAGTATTTCGCCCTTTCGCAGGCATCGCACCGCCGCCTTGAGGTCAAAACCCTTGCCTATCGTCTTTACACCGCAGAAACCCCTGAGTTCTCCAATGAGCGCTGTTATGCGCGGGTCGCGCTGATCGGCGCCTATGGCGTTCATGGGATAATCCCTGAGGGCCAGCGTAGCCGCCGTGTATTCCCAGTTACCCATGTGAGCGGTAAGCAGAATGACGCCCCTGCCCTCATCGAATGCAGTTCGCAGGTTTTGTTCGCCATGGATGTGCACATATTGCAGAACCTTTTCCCTGGTTACCGGAAGCCGGACGAATTCAACAAGGCTACGACCCAGGTTCCGGTATGATTCTCTCACGATCTTCCTGGCTACTGTAACACCTACCCCCAGCACGTAGACACAGCGTGCTTCCGCATTGTCTACGCGCTTGCGGCAAAACAACCACACAAGCGACCCCACGCAGGAACCTATGCGCAGTGCGGCGCGATGCGGCAGAGCGCATACAATCCTGCGGAAAAGGGACAGGGTCTTCCATGTCCATTGAGCACCAGAATTCAAGTTATCCATACACCACTCCATCGGTTCAAAGGACCTGCGTTCTCCGGGTTCTTGACGAAGGCCCGTGGTTTGGTAGACTAAATCAGCATAGCAGAAAACAGAGAGGAGCGTTCGCCATGCTTCGGAAAATACTGTTTCCTATTGATTTTACCCCTCTTTCGCGCAAGGGTCTCGTCTGGACGGTGGACAATCTGGCCGACGAAAACTCGGAATTTGTTCTGGCTCACGTTGTAGACACTTCCGCAGGCCTCAACACGCCGGAGTTGCTTCAGGAAGCCGAGGAAATACTGGGTTCCATCAGCGACGAACTGTCCGAACGAAACATACGCAATTCCACGATAGCAGAAGCCGGGGACACCTACGAGGTTCTATCGGACATTGCGCATCGCGAAGGCTGTTCGTTTTCGGTCCTGTTCTCCGAACAGGGAGACGTGGTGGCGCCCCTTATCCGCTACCTGGCCATACCGCATCTGGTGGTAAAAACCAGAGACGAAGCCATGCCTCCGGAAAACCTGTTCAGCAAAATCGTGGTATGCACCGACCTTTCTCCTGAGAGGACTGAACGCACCCTGACCGATTTGCGGGCGCTTTTGGGGCAGTCCACCGGCGCCATCACCCTGCTGCACGCCGTACCTCTCGACGACGCATCATCGGCCGAATGGCTTACCCAGTCGGCTTGGGAGGCCGCCGAGGAAGTGCGTCCCATGGTGTCGTCCTGGAACCCGGACGTCGCCGTCGACGTTATAGGAGGAGAACCCGAAA
>CAZBLL010000241.1:0-2666 GCA_964492625.1 uncultured Synergistaceae bacterium | reverse complement strand
CGTGAATCGTGGGGCAGGCCCCTTGTTGAGATATGCCGGGCGGTGCTGGATATTATCGAATCGCATCAGGATGTCAGGGTTGTATTGCCAATGCACAAGAATCCCAGAGTGCGCAATGTGATAAAGGATATACTGGGCGCCGATGAACACGTCATTCTATGTGAACCTCTCGATTATCCCGATATGGTATGGGCGATGAAAAGAAGTGCGTTGATACTTACCGACAGCGGCGGTATTCAGGAAGAGACAACTGTGCTTGATATTCCCACGCTTGTGATGCGTGATGTCACGGAACGCCCGGAGGCTGTTGAATACGGAACCGCCTTCATGGTGGGAGCCGACCGGAGGATGATCGTTCAAAAGGCCGGCGTGGTATTATCTGGAGAGGCGGACAGGCCGCAGGGATCCCGGCGGAAAACACCGCCGTTTGGAGAAGGCAACGCATCAGAAAAAATTCTGGACAGGATTACATCCTATCTGACTACCGGAACCATGCAGTGATGTGCCTGTACCGTCAACTGAGGTGATCCATATGAACTATAAAATGGTGGTACGGGGCGGCTCTCCCCTGAAAGGCGAGGTAGCGGTGCAGGGAGCCAAAAACGCGGCTCTGCCCGTTATGGCGTCCGCGCTATTGCTCTCGGATGCTACGCTTTCACTGAAGAGGGTTCCACGCCTGCAGGACGTTTATACAATGGCCGACCTTCTGAGGAACCTTGGCGCAAAAGTGTGTTATACGGACAGCGAAATGAGCATAACGGCTCCCAGCCGTCTTGGGTGGGAAACGCCCAAGGAACTGGTTAGGAAAATGAGAGCCTCGTCTCTCGTCCTGGGCCCACTTCTGGCGAGAACGGGAAAAGCGGTCCTCCCTCTGCCTGGAGGGTGCGCTATAGGAAGCAGGCCTATCGACTTGCATCTCAAAGGCCTGGCCAAGCTTGGAGCTTCCATCGACCTTGTTCACGGCGCCGTTCACGCCAGGGCCAGCAAACTGACGGGGACACGTATCTATCTGGACTTTCCCTCGGTTGGAGCTACAGAAAATCTTCTTATGGCGGCGGTTTTCGCCGAGGGTGAAACCGTAATTGAAAACGCGGCGCGTGAACCCGAGATACAGAACCTTGTTGACACTCTTGTTCTCATGGGTTGCGACATAGACGGCGCCGGCACTGGCGCCCTGAAAATTCAGGGAACCAGGGAACTGACTGGCGCGGATATCGAAATCATTCCAGACAGGATAGAGGCCAGCACGTTTCTGCTGGCAGGAGCCGCGACACGCGGAAATGTTACAGTGAAGAACGTTATTCCAGAACATCTTGACGCCATTACGGCGAAACTGGAGGAAGCGGGTGTTGGCGTCACGATCGCCAACAGACAGGTCACTGTGACGGCTGACGAAACACCCAGAAGTGTTTCACTGAAGACCCTTCCCTATCCGGGTTTTCCCACTGATGTGCAACCGCAGTTCATGGCTTTCCTTTCAACCACCAGCGGTACCAGCATTGTCAAGGAAAGCGTGTTCGAATCGCGTTTTCTACATGTCAGCGAACTGAAGAGAATGGGAGCCGACATCGAGCTCCAGGGTAATACAGCCGTGGTCTCGGGAGTACACAGCCTTAACGGAGCCGATGTCAGGGCTACCGACCTAAGAGCGGGAGCATCTCTTGTGATAGCCGCTCTTTCGGCCCCCGATGAAACTACCGTTTACAGGCTCGGCCATATATGGAGAGGCTACGAAGCCATGGACGAAAAAATCAGACTTCTGGGAGGGGATGTCAGCGTGATCCCTTCAGACGATAACGGCGAACCCAAATGGTAGGTAATCAGACCGTGGGGTGGCTGAGCAAAACGCTGCGGAAGGATCTGCTTGCAATAGAACCGTACCGACCGGGCAAGCCCGTGTCAGAACTTCAACGAGAGATGGGGCTCGAGGAAATTGTGAGGCTTTCCTCCAACGAGAACCCCTGGCCTCTTTCAGACAGGGTCATGGAAGCAGTCAAGGATGGTGCGGACCAGCCGAACAGATATCCCGATCCCAGATCATACAGACTTCGCAGAGTGCTGGCGTCCCACTGGGGCGTCTCTCCCCGGAAAATACTTGTAGGCGCCGGTACTGAGGGGATACTACATAGCCTTTTTCACGCTATCATTGAACCAGGTGATGAAGTCGTAACACCTGTCCCCACATATCCACTCTACAGGCTCGCCGCAGCGGCGTCGGGCGCAGTCTGCGTAAGGACCCTTACGGCCGAAGACGGTTCATGGCCTCTGGAACAGGTCCTGTCCCTCTGCAGCGACAAAACCAAAGCACTCGTTCTCTGCAATCCCAACAACCCGACCGGCAATATCCTTGACAGGGCTTTCCTCGTGAATCTCGCCGGAGAACTCGACGCCAGGGGCATCTTGCTGATTGTCGACGAGGCATACGCCGAATATGTCGACGACCCTGATTACCTGTCCGGCATCGAACTTTTCAGACAAATCGGCCGTGTGGTTATAACAAGGACATTTTCAAAGATCTACGGCCTTGCGGGCCTGCGGGTTGCCTACGCTATCGCCCCGCAGGCCATTGTCGAGACCTACGACAAGATACATCCACTGTTCGAGGTGAGCAGAGCGGCGCAGAGAGCGGCGATAGCCTCTGTGGAAGCCAAAGGTTACGCCGAAAG
>CAZBLL010000240.1:0-2711 GCA_964492625.1 uncultured Synergistaceae bacterium | reverse complement strand
GCCGGGCAGTGCAACGACTCGTACTCTCTGGCCGTCATAGCCCACAAGTTGAAAGAAGTTTTCGAGCTGGAAGATATTAACGACCTGCCCATCTCCTACGACATTGCCTGGTACGAGCAAAAGGCCGTCGCCGTTTTGCTGGCTCTCCTTTCCCTGGGGGTGAAAAACATCCGCCTCGGGCCCACCCTCCCCGCCTTCCTCTCCCCCAACGTGGCCAAAGTCCTGGTTGAAAACTTCGGTATAAAGAGTATCGGCGATGTGGAATCCGACGTCGCGGCAATGATGACAGGGAAGTAACGCTAGTAACAGCTCAAGTTTCCGCTGGCCGGAACCCGGCGATCACAAACAAACAGGAGCCGCCTGAATTTACCCCGGCGGCTCTTTTTGCTGCTTTGGGTGATTCCGTCAATTGTGTAGACGCTTATGGGATGTTACGCCCCGGCAATATCGGGGATAACCTCTGTGGCCGCGCCTTTTCCCGTCAGCATGGTTTCGCGTTTGAACCAGATCATCAGCGCCGCCACAACAACAAAAATAAGCGAATCATAGGGCTGCGCGTCGGGCCAGACAGGGTTCATAAGCTGAAAATGGAAAAACGCCGACAAAAGAATGCTGCCGCCCGAAGAGTTGAACAAGGCCGTGGCAATCACGCTCAACGCTATGCAGCCTATGAAAAAAGGTGTAAACGACCAGGCGCTTTGCTCTGTTCCGCTCAACAGAAACGCCGGCATGTGCCACAAACCCCAGATAACTCCCAGAACAAGCGAGGCCGTTAAAGGCGAAAACTTTCTTTGCATAAGGGGCAGAGCCAGCCCTCTCCAGCCGAACTCCTCCACCGGGCCCTTTATCATTGCAAAAAACAAAGCCGTAACCAGCGGCCAGAACGAGGCAACAGGGAACATCTCCGAAAAAAGCGAACCCTTCAGCAGGGCCCCTGCGTAGAACACCGCAGGAACTCCCCCGAAAAGAAACACATACCAGGCCCTGGAGCACTTCCACATCAGTGCTCTTGAAACAAACCGCCCAAGGCCTCTTGCGCCGCCGTACCTGGCCACAAGCAAAAATGCCGCTATGGCCGGCGAGTAAACCGCCAGAAAAAACAGCGGGTGCATGCCGGTAAGCCCTCCGAAAAGACCCGTCATCAAACCCGGCAGAAATATGTAAAGCGCAAGTATCCCCCAAGCCAGCCCAAAGGAAACAGCCAGAAACGGAACCATTGCATTAAAAGGGATACGCCGCTGCTTGTTAACCGAAGAAACCATATTCATTTACCTGCCCTCCGTTGTAAATTGCTGTGCAAGGAACTTCCATATCCATGTTTTTTGTTGTGACCGTTTACCGGCTTTAACGTCGCCTTCAATGTACCGGCTACAACTGCTCCATGGATATTCTTCAGGCGATGAAACCATCTTGGCCCTAACCGGGTTCAGGTGGATATAGCGTGAAAGCTCTGCGGCGTAGGTATCGGCCTGAACCAGCAACGCCTTGTAGCGACCCTGAAAAAGGTGACCTGATCTTTTGTGCTTGACATTGAAATAAGTAGTGTAGGATCCGTTGACATGCTTCATGATTCGCGAAAGGTTGCCTTGTGGGGTCTCAAGCATCAGGTGGAAAGAGAACCCATAGGGGTCAAACCTACACTTTTGACTATTTCAGCCCTGCCGCCATGCGTTGGAGTTTTTTCTCCATTTCCTTGTCCTTTTCCAACATGTTCTCTAGTCTGCCGCATGCACGGTTAACACCCGATTCGGATATACCGTATTGTTTCCCTACCTCTTTAAGCTTCGCCCCGCTGTACCGCCAGCACAGGTATATTCCCACTATCCTGGCCAACTTGTCGTTCTCTGGAAACGTCGCCTCTGAAAGCAACTTGATATCCGCGATTGCGGGGCCGCAGTCCATATTCCTCAAAGCCGGCAAATCTCTGTCCTTTTTCTTACCCTCCAGGTACTTATCTTTAATATCCCTTACAAAATCATCGCTACCCAGTATCGTCGACGCCACCGAGTTATCAAGGAGGTCGGGGCTTTCTTTACATATGGCCTCAAACAGATACTCTCTGTAGTTTCTTCGACAATCGTTAGTTCCAAAGTACCCAAGCACAAGGTCGGTCGAAAGCCATGATTGTTCGTCGCCTTCAATGTACCGGCTACAACTGCTCCATGGATATTCTTCAGGCGATGAAACCATCTTGGCCCTAACCGGGTTCAGGTGGATATAGCGTGAAAGCTCTGCGGCGTAGGTATCGGCCTGAACCAGCAACGCCTTGTAGCGACCCTGAAAAAGGTGACCTGATCTTTTGTGCTTGACATTGAAATAAGTAGTGTAGGATCCGTTGACATGCTTCATGATTCGCGAAAGGTTGCCTTGTGGGGTCTCAAGCATCAGGTGGAAATGGTTGCTCATAAGACAGTAGGCGTGGAAAACAGCGTCGTATTTTTCTGCCGCCGATTCCAGATAAGCCAGAAATTTCTCTCTGTCTGCCAGGTTCCAGAATATGTCTTTTTTTTCATTGCCTCGCGATGTCACATGGTACAAAGCCCCGGGGTACTCTATCCTCAACTGCCTGGCCAAAGGAAAAACCTCCTGTCACAAAAAAGCCTGCTCCAGATTTCCCCCCCTCTGAGCCATTTAGTCAAAAGTGTAGGTCTGACCCCTATGGGTCTTCAGATTTTCCCCCATCTGAGCCATTTAGTCAGAAGTGTTGGTCT
>CAZBLL010000239.1:0-2743 GCA_964492625.1 uncultured Synergistaceae bacterium | reverse complement strand
ACCACCTGCGCGGCGTATTCTTCAAGTGCAAGCGGACTGAAACTTCCGTTGCGATATCTTTTTTCAAGCTCGGTTTCACGCAGTACGTACAGCGGGTGAAACTTGAGGGCGTGCACGCCCAGTTTTGAAAGCGTCGCCGCGGAGCGCGCCAGTTGACCGGGTCGCTCCCCGGGAATTCCCGCTATCAGGTGGGCGCATAGAAACAGTTTTCTTCCGGCGGAAAGCCCTATTGTTTCGTAAACGCACTCTACATCATGACCCCTTCGCAGCCACTCCAGGCCGCGGGGGTCCGTGGTCTGGACACCCAGTTCCAGCCATGTTTCCAGACCCCTTGACGAAAGAGTCTCCAGGTACTCCAGAAAAGGTTCCGATATCTGGTCGGGTCTTGCGCCAAGCGAAATTCCCACCACATTTCCACTGGTCTCTGCGCTCGCTATCGCGGATTCGACGGTTTGCTCCAGGGTTTCCAGAGGGACATTGGTGGCCGAGTAGCTCTGGAAATAAAGGATGGCTCTGTCCGTTTTGTAGCGCCTGCGTATGGAACAGAAACCGTTATCTATCTGAGTCTCGAGAGGTATCCCATTGAGACTTCCCCTCGAGCCACCGCCCAGTGCATCGCAGAAAACGCAACCCCCCGAGGAAAGAGCCACCCTGTGGGGGCAACCGGCGGTAGTATCAAGTGCTATTTTCTGCACCCTCCCACCGTATTTGCGCCGCAGTACGGCCGACCATGCGTTTATCCGCTGTTTCATAAACCGCCTTTCCCCGCCCCGGGGCCTCAGGCTTTGAAAGCCGTATCCGGTGCGGCGGGCAGGGAGTCGAGTTCTTTTCTGGAGTTCTTTACCTTTTGCTGCGATGAGGCGAAAAACTCCCATATCTTTTCGTGCGTTGCATCCGATTCCAGGCCGATTATCCTCGCCGCCAGAAGGGCGGCGTTGGCCGATCCGTTAATGGCTACAGATCCCACAGGTACGCCCGGCGGCATCTGTACCGTCGAAAGAAGAGCGTCCAGGCCGCCCAGTCCTCCCGATTCAACCGGTACGCCCAGTACCGGCAACGTAGTGTGAGCGGCAACCACACCCGGAAGCGCGGCGGAAAGGCCTGCTATGGCTATGATCACGCGAATACCCCTGCCCTTTGCGTTTGCTGCGTACCGTACAACGTCTTCGGGCGTTCTGTGGGCGGAAGCAACGGTCGCCTCATAGGGAATATCCAGTGAATCCAGCATTTCGCCCGTCTTGCGGGCTATCTCGATGTCGGACCTTGAACCCATTACGATTCCTACCAGCGGATCGGGCATTTTCAGCAACCTCCCATTTCGGAAGCGATGTCTTTCCGGTAGTGAGCTTTATTAAAATCGATCATGCGTACGCCATTATAAGCGTTTTCCCGGGCCTCTCCCAGGGTGGGGCCGGAACCCACGACGGTAAGCACTCTTCCACCCGAAGTAACCGCCCCGGCTCCCTTCATCTTTGTTCCCGCGTGGAACGCAATAACATTTTCCAACGCGTCGAGCTTTTCCAGACCACTGATGGCGAAACCGGTTTCGTATTTTCCCGGATAACCTCCGGACGCCATTACCACTCCTACCGAACAGTCCGATTCGGCCGGCCATGGCACGGATGCAAGATCGCCTGTTGCACAGGCCAGGGCGACATGGGCGAAATCACCCCTGAACGACGGCAGCACCACCTGGGTCTCGGGGTCTCCCATGCGGACATTGTATTCCAGAAGGTTCAAAAAACCCGACTTGTCGATCATAAGGCCGCAGTAGAGAACGCCTCTAAAATCGATTCCGTCCTTTTTAAGGCCTTCCAGAGTCGGCTCAACGACAGTCCGGATAATGGTTTCCTTCAGTTGGGAGTCTATCCAGGGGACGGGGGAAAACGCCCCCATCCCTCCGGTGTTGGGGCCCAGTCCTCCGTCGAAAGCCCTTTTATGGTCCTGGCTTTCCGGAAGCAGTCTGAATGTTTTTCCGTCCGATACCGCAAGGATTGTAAGTTCACGCCCGGGAAGAAAGTCTTCAATAACGACAGTGTTCCCGGCTTCGCCCAGCAGTCCGTTTTGCAGCAGTTCGCGTGCTGTGGAAAGCGCCTCTTCAAAAGTGTCCAGCAGAAAAGCTCCTTTGCCTGCGGCGAGTCCGTCGGCCTTTACCACAAAGGGCGGAGTCCTAAGGCGCAGCGCTTCCTCCGCCTCCTTAACCGTGGTGCAGATATGAAAAGGTGCTGTGGGTACGCCGTGGCTCCGCATGAACTCCTTGGCGAAAGCCTTGCTGCCTTCAAGTTTTGCTCCCGCTTTGCCAGGGCCGAACACAGGTATTTCGTTTGCGCGAAGGGCGTCGGCGACCCCGACTACCAGAGGAGCTTCCGGTCCTATCACTACCAGGTCCACCTGGTGCCGCGAAGCAAACTCCACGACCGCCTGCGGATTGCAGGGGTCTATTTCGTGGTTGTGCGCCACCGAAAGGGTCCCGGCGTTTCCCGGGGCGCAATGCAGTTCGGATACCATCGGAGACTTCGCAAGCGCCCAGGCCAGGGCGCTTTCACGACCCCCTCCGCCAAGCAGCAGTGTTTTCATGGGTATCGTCCTTTCCGGATACTAATGCCTGAAGGTGCGCTTGCCGGTCAAAAACATGCTCACGCCGAAACGTGTCGCGGCCTCACACACTTCCTGGTCCCTTATGGATCCACCGGGCTGTATAACGGCCGTAACGCCGGCCCCGGCCGCCGCTTCCAGGCCGTCG
>CAZBLL010000238.1:0-2749 GCA_964492625.1 uncultured Synergistaceae bacterium | reverse complement strand
GCGCAGGAGATGGGCATCGTGTTCATCGACGAGCTGGACAAGGTTGCTTCTTCAGGAGCGGGGCAGTCGGGACCCGACGTTAGCCGCGAGGGAGTTCAGAGAGATCTCCTCCCGGTTGTGGAGGGTTGCACCGTCAACACCAAGTACGGCCCGGTCCGTACAGACCATATACTGTTCATAGCGGCGGGAGCCTTTCACAAGATGAAACCGTCTGATCTGGTGCCGGAGCTTCAGGGCCGTTTGCCTCTGAGGGTGGAGCTTGACCCCCTTTCCGAAGATGACCTGGCCCGTATACTTGTGGAACCCGAAAACAGCCTGACGGCTCAATACAAGGCGCTTCTGGGAACAGAAGAAGTTGTCCTGGAGTTCGGCGACGACTCGCTCGGGGAGATAGCCCGCCTGGCGGCCAGAATGAACAGGGAGACCGAGAACATCGGCGCCCGCAGGCTGCACACCATGATGGAGAACCTGCTGGAGGACGTCCAGTTCGAAGCCTCCGAAATGGCTGGTCAAACCGTGAACGTAGACGCGGCTCTGGTTCGCGAGCGCCTGGAAGGCCTTGTGGCCGATACGGACGTACGTAAATATCTGCTTTAGAAATCAACCCGGGAGGGATAAAAAATGAACATGCAGACACCCAGGGAGCTCATAGAATCACGGGCCAAGATCGTCAACCCCTCGGCCATGCAGGACCTGCTCGAAAAGACCAGAGCGCTCAACAGGATACTTCAGAGCAAAAAGGACCAGGGAACACAGGATTACCAGAAACTGGCCAAACTGCTGTGCGACCTTTCGGCGGCCAACGTCTACATGATCAACAGAGAAGGCAAGATCCTGGGCTACGGATGGAACGGTGAATACGATTGCCAGGTAATGGCCGACCTGCTCAAAACGGGTTTTATGCCGGAGAGCTACGTGGAAAAACTCAACCAGTACCAGGAATCGGTGCTCAACCATACCGATCACGGTCTATGCGCCTATTCCGAGGAACCCTGCAGGTACTCTAACAAACATGTTGTCTATATACCCATATACGGCGCCGGAGAACGGCTTGGAACATTGATCCTGGCCAGGTTCGGCTACCCCTTCGACACCCGCGACCTTGTGCTGGGCGAATACCTGGCCACCGTCGTTGGACTGGAAATACTGCATGTCCGGACGCGTTCCATAGAGGAGAGGGCAAGGGAGCGCCTTATAGTTCAGATGGCCATGAGGGCGCTGTCCTACTCCGAGGTGGAATCGGTGCGCCACATAATCAGGGAACTTGGCGGCCCCGAGGGAGTTGTAGTAGCCAGCAGAGTGGCGGACAGGGTAGGGGTGACGAGAAGCGTAATCGTCAACGCGCTGAGAAAGCTTGAAAGCGCCGGTATAATCGAAAGCCGCAGCCTGGGAATGAAGGGAACCTTCATCAAGGTGCTAAGCCCGCTGTTTCTGGAGGAACTGGGTATTACCGAAGGGTAAAATCCCATCTACCTTCGCGCGGGGGTAATGATATACTTGTCCGTGATTCCTGAAAGGACGCCGCTCAAGGCGGATGTCCGGCAGTGACAGGGTCACCCGCGAAGCAGATTTCGCGGAATCCGGCCATAATCGTTTTGGAGGGAAAAGCAATCGATGGCCCAGCAGAATAGTCCACAGACATCGGAAATCAAGGTCGGCGAGACCGTAACGGGAACGGTGGAACAGATACTTCCCTACGGTGCATTCGTAAGGTTGGCCTCTGGCCAGAAGGCGATGGTCCATATTTCGGAACTGGCCCATTCGTTCGTCAAGAAGGTCGAGGATGTACTTCAGAAGGATCAGGAGATCAAGGCCCGCATAATCAAGATCGATGAGAGGGGCAGGATCGATCTTTCGATCAAGCAGTTGCAGCCCAGGCCGCAGCGGCCCCAGAAAAACGCGACGGGGTCAGGCGATGATTTCGAAAAAAAACTGGCTTCATTCATGAAAGCGAGCGACCAGAAATTTTCGGATCTAAACAAAAAAGCAAAGGACAGTCGCGGCGGCAAGGGGCGCGGGAAATAATCCGCGTAACGGCGTCGTCGCCAGTCTTGCCGGGGGGCGATGCGCCCCCCGTTTTTTTTGATCTTCCAACGGCGGCGGACCTGAGACTGTGCGAGGCTCTGGCAAACGGCGCAAGGTTTGATTCGGGGGTTATCCTGGGTGTGGCCGATCGTTGCCCCTCAGGTGTTCCCAGAGTGCTCATATGCAGGCCCATGTACCGCATGAAGCCTTTTCCCACAACGTTCTGGCTGATATGTCCCCACCTCGCACGCATCTGCGATGTAATGGAGTCGCGGGGTGGTGTGGGGGAGTTGGAAAAGATACTTGAAACGCGACGCGAAGAATGGAACGCGTATCAGCAGGTACATCGGTCGATACGGCTGGCGCTGGTTCCTGAGGCGCTGGGGATGTTTTTGCGAAGATACCAAAAGTCCCTTTGGAGGGGCGAAAGGAAGGGCGGTATCGGAGGCATGGTTTACGGCGACGGGCCAAGAGTTAAATGCCTTCATCTTCAGACAGCCTCCTGGCTGGCTCTGGGGAGGGATCCCGCTTCCGACTGGCTGAAACAACATATTGGAGAAGCCGGGTGTCCTCCCGGTTCCACGTTCCCATGCGTTTCGGCGCCATAGACGTAGGCTCCAATTCCGTACGATGCCTGGCGGTGGAGTGGTCGAACGGGACTCTTACCCGGCTTGATTCCAGCATAGCCATTACCCGGTTGAGCATGGGCGTATCGAGAGGCGCT
>CAZBLL010000237.1:0-2761 GCA_964492625.1 uncultured Synergistaceae bacterium | reverse complement strand
GTGCTGTCGATGATAACCGCATCAAAATCCTCGTTGCGGCTTCTTATGAACTCGATAGCGTCCATTGGTTTAATCTCAACCCGGGGGTCATCGAGCGCTACGCTTACTCCAGGGAAAAACTCTCTTGATGTATTTATAACCTCCCTGTCGATGTCGACCAGAAATACCTTTTCGACAGAAGGGTGTTTGACGACCTCCCTTACGACTCCACCATCTCCTCCGCCGACTACAAGCACCCTTCTGGGATCGGGATGTGCGCAAAGAATCACATGAGCCATCATTTCATGATAGGTAAACTCGTCCCTGTCGGTGACCTGAATGGCCCCGTCAAGCGCCATGAAGCGCCCGGTTGCAAGGGAGTCGGCAACCAGAATATGCTGGAAAGGAGTTTTTTTGTTGACAAGTATCGTGTCGATTCTCAACCCAAGACGCATATCTGGCGTCTGGTATTCGGTAAACCACAGATCTGTCTGCCGTTTTTCCATCTATAGGCCTCCGGCCCCGCCGTCGGGGGAAACGAAGAAAAGCGGGCAGGCCGCAAAAACAGACCCGCATTCCCCGACAACATGATCAACCGCCTTGACCTTGACCTGCTTCAGATCGAGGGATCGCATCTCAAAAGCCTCTCGAACCATCTCTTCCACCTTTACGGCGGCTTCGTCTGCAGGGCAGAACCCCGAAAACTCCATGATCATTCCGAAACTCAGGGGATCTCCAGGGATACCTACTCCAATGGCGGCGGCTATTGTTTCTCCAGGGACATCACTTGTTATGGAGCCATACGCAATAGGGAGCAAAGACCCATAGGGAAGCCGGCATTCCGAAACATAGTTGCAGGCGGGAGGAAGCACGCTGCTTACCCGCAGAAGGTTCATGTTACCTACACCCGCGTCAAGCAGGGCGCGGTCGAATGCCGTCAATTTCTTTTTTCCCTCACCTTTACCGGCAACAAGGGTAAACACATCAGGCACTGGCAACATCTGGCAGGCCTCCTCCAAAGATTTTCAAAAAAACGGATATCATTATATCCCCAGTCTTTCGAGTGTCAACGCAATGGTCAGGCTTTGGCGAATCAGGGTATTTCCTCCGCGAGGCTTTCAAAAACAGTAGTAACGGTCTGACCTATATCCTCCAGAGAGCAGCGCTGCAGAACCTTGCCCCTGCTGAAGACAACCGCTCCGGTCGCCGTTCCCGCTACACCGATATCGGCGTGCGCCGCCTCGCCGGGCCCGTTGACCTCACAACCCATGACAGCCACCGTCAGGTCCACCGGAAGGGTTGCAAGGGCCGGTTCGATCAACCGAACCAGATCCTGAACGTCGACCCTTCTCCTGCCGCACCCGGGACAGGAGACAAGTTCAGGATAGGACCTTCTGATTCCCAGTGACTGAAGTATGAGTCTGCCGATCCTTACTTCATTGATTGAAGGATCTGTAAGGCTGACCCTGATAGTATCTCCAATTCCTTTTCCCAAAAGCAGGGCAAGGCCGCAGGCGCTTTTTACAATCCCTCGTTCGCCATAGCCGGATTCTGTTATGCCTATATGAATGGGGTAATCGTAATCCCTTGCAAGAAATTCATTTGCTCTTGCCGTAACCCTGGGAGAGGTTGATTTCGCCGATATGATGATATCTTCAAGCCCGGTTTCCTGGAGGAGGCGCACCTGACGCCCCACTGAATCGGCAAGCGCAGCGGCCTCATCCATGTCCGCCTCCCTGATTTTACTTTCAGGGATGGACCCGCTGTTGGAACCAACCCTTACGACAACCCCGTGCTTCCTGGCGAAAGCGGCGAAATTCTGTAGTTTGTCAGGGGATCCCATATTGCCCGGGTTGATTCGGATGGCGGGACAACCGGCCTCAATAGAGGCCATCGCCAGTGCGAAATTGAAATGTATATCAGCCATTACAGGAATACAGGAATCATCTACAAGCGAAACCAGTTGTTCTCCGAGAGCCATGTCGGGAAAGGCGACTCTTACAAGTTCACATCCGGCGGCGGCCAGATCCTCAATTTCCCTGAGCCAGAGTTCTCTCCCCATGGACAGAGGTGTTTTGAGCATGCTTTCCACCCGGACAGGATAGGAAGGTCCGATTCCCAGAGAGCCGATATGTACGTTGCGTCTCATTACCTATCGACCTCCGTAAAGAAGTCCGGCTATGTCGTTCCATGTAATGAGAAGCAGGAGCAGAATCAAAGCGATAAAACCCGCCATGTGAATGTAATTCTCCCATTTTTCCGGTAGTTTGCGCCCTGTTATCATTTCAGCTGCGACCAGGAGCATTCTGCCTCCGTCCAGTGCAGGGAACGGGAACAGGTTGATAATCCCCAGGTGCAGATTGATAAGAGCCAGAAATGATATGAATGTCCAGAACCCCTCTCTTGCAGCCTGTCCGGCCATTGAGGCTATACCGACCGGACCCGTTACATCGACATCCCTTATGCCCGCGATCCAGTCATAGAACCCCTTGAGTATCTCCAGGCCGAAATTCCATATAAATCCGAAAGATTCGAAAACCGCCCTTACGGGAGTGTATCTGGTCATAGACGGCCGTATACCCAGGAGAGGAACCCCGTATTCCGGGTCAATGGGAACATCGACCCGGAGTGAAAACACCGTTTTATCCGGCCTTTGTAGTTCCAGAACAAGAGGCCCGGAAGGCGCCATAGAGCGGATGCTTTCGGACATTTCTCTCCAGTTCTCAACATGAACTCCGTTGATGGAAACAATTTCGTCGCCTGCGGTTATCCCCGCCTCCAT
>CAZBLL010000236.1:0-2824 GCA_964492625.1 uncultured Synergistaceae bacterium | reverse complement strand
TGCATCGGTGACGGTGATGTCGGCCGCCTGGACCGAAGACGCCGAAACGGCCAAAAGGATGAGGACGACGGTAAAACAGGCTTTACGAAATGAAGCAAATACGAATGCAGACACGCCTGTCACTCCTTTCCTTGCAATCCCGAAATAATACGTTTATTCTATTTCGTAACATCCATGTACGCAAGCATACGTTATCTGAAAACAGATATATTCTTCTACACGAATGTAGCGTCGAAAGCATCTATCACCTTGATAAAATCCTGCGGCAGTCTTTTTCGAGTCTCCACGTTAATATATTGAGGGACGCCGCCGAAAAAAGCCTCCGCCAGCGCCCCTGCGATGCAGGCCTGAGTGTCGGCGTCGCCTCCCAGCGAAACGGCCAGCCTGACGGCGCTTTCGTAGCAATCGGCCTCGAGAAACGCCGTTACCGCCTGAGGAACACTTCCCTGCGCGGTTGCGTCAAAACGGTAGTCTGGTCTGACCGCGTCGATCGGGGTGTCCATTTTTATCCCCGTCGCTTTCTCTATCCTTTTTCCGATCTCCGGCCCGGGAACACCCTTCCGGGCCCAGAACACGCCCAATGCCACCATCTGGGCCCATTGAATCGCCAGGGGGTGTCCGTGGGTCGGGATCGCGCTCAGCGCGGCCTGTACCCTTATGGTCCGTTCGTCGTCGAACGCCCATCCCAACGGGCTCACCCTCATGGCCGCGCCGTTGCCGAAGCTGGCCGGGTAACATGTCTGTTTCGTCGTGAGTCTGGCCAGAGTGGCCTCGCTGAACCCGGCGTCGGGGTAAAGTTTTGCGTAAGAGCGCATGTACGACTCGTAAGTTCCTCCCGAAAGCAGGCAATCCGCCAGGGCCACCGTAAGCACCGTGTCGTCGGTGAAACGGCTTTCCGCCGAAAATAGCGGAAAATCCAGCGTCCTTACGGGATTTCTTTCGTAAACGGAACCTATAATGTCGCCCGCTATGGCTCCAATCATCGCCTTTCCCCCCGGCGTCATCGTTTATACTTGTATCTGTTTGAAACCCTACGCGAAGGAGCATGATCCATGTATCTTAAAAAAGATTTCACGTTCGACGCGGCGCACAGGCTTGATCATTACCACGGAAAGTGCGAAGCCCTGCACGGCCACACCTATCGCCTCCAGATTACGTTGAAGGGCTTTCCCGACAGTGAAGACATGGTTATGGACTTTGTTCAATTGAAAAGGTTCGTGAACGAGAAGGTCGTAGGCATTCTCGATCACGCTTACCTCAATGAGGTCATTCCCCAGCCCACGGCGGAAAACATAGCCCTCTGGATATGGGAGCAACTTGCGGAGCCTCTTGACTCCCCGAACTATAACCTCTATTCCGTACAGGTATGGGAGACGGCCGACTCTTCCGTGCTGCTGCACCGCGAGGACGCAGAGGCCCCTAAGGATGGGGAAGTACTATGAACGTTGTTCCGGTCCTCGACATTCTCGACGGAAAGGTCGTTCAGGGATACCGGGGCGAACGGTCCCTTTATGAACCAGTCGCAAGCGATATCTGCGATACGGCGGAACCCGTGGACGTAGCCCGCGCCGTTCTTGAGGTCAGCGGCGGCGACGATATATACATCGCCGACCTGAACGCGCTTCAGAGCAAAGGCGACAACATGGAGTGTATTCGAAACATCCTCAAGGAAACCGAGGCCGAACTCTGGATCGACGCCGGGACCGGCAACCTCCAGACCGCTTCGGCCATACTGGTTTCCGTCCCGAACTCCAGTGTCGTTATCGGCTCCGAAACGCTTCAGACCCGGGGCGACTTCAGGGCCATCTCAGACAATATTCCCGAAAGCCGCAGGATTTTCAGCCTGGACATCAAGTCGGGCTCCGTGTTTACGGGCCCATCCTCACCCTTTTCCGGCCTTTCACCGGAAGAAAGCCTCTCTCTCCTCGAAGAAACCGGTTGGACCCGCATCATAGTCCTCAGCCTCGACTGTGTGGGGACGGGAACCGGCCTGCCGCTGGACCTCATCGAAAAGGCCGTGTCCCATTCGCCCGAACTCGAGATATTCGCAGGCGGAGGCTGCCGGCGGCCCGAAGAACTGGAAAAACTGGCGTCCATAGGCGCCGCCGGAACACTGGTGGCGACATCGCTGCACAGACAGTGGATAACCCCGCCTGACATAGCAAGGTTCAGCTGATGAGAGAACTTTTTCCGCAGTCAACATGCATGCTGGCCAGTGTACTTTCGGCGGACGAAGCCATCGAGGCCGCCGAAGGGGGCGCCTGCGTCATAGATGTCAAGAATCCTTTCGAGGGAGCGCTTGGAGCTCCCCTGCCTTCCGTTATACGTAAAATCCGTTCGGTCACCCCGTGCGATCTCCATGTCAGCGCCGCGCTGGGCGATATGCCCCGCCTTCCCGGGACCGCAGCCCTGGCGGCGCTGGGCGCCGCGTCAGCCGGGGCCACAATCCTTAAGGCCGGGCTGTACGGTCCATCGAACGAAACAGAGGCATTTGACCTGCTTGCCGCCGTTACCGGAACCCTTGAGGACTTTTTCCCGGGTTCGGTCCTGGTTGCCGGGGCCTACGCCGACGCGGCCTGTTTCGGCGGCGTAGGCCCACTGGACGTGCCTCGCTGTTCGGCCCGGGCGGGCGCCGCCGGATGTCTTCTGGACACTTTCGACAAATCCTCCGGCAGGGGCCTTCTGGACTTGCTAGGCCTGGACGTCGTCGAGGACTTTGTTGAACGGTGCCGGGAGCACGGGCTCTTCTGCGCCCTGGCCGGGTCCCTTGGTCCAGAGGATGTTTCGCTGCTTCTGCCGCTCAAGCCGGATTACCTGGGATTCC
>CAZBLL010000235.1:0-2840 GCA_964492625.1 uncultured Synergistaceae bacterium | reverse complement strand
CGGGCGCTCTACGCCCGGGGTATGCCCAGGGCCGCCATCTACGTTACGGGGTTCAGTGTGGCGGCGAACCTGGTGTTCAGCCTGTTGCTGATGGGACCGCTTGCCTATGCAGGGCTGGCGCTTGCATCGTCGCTGGCCTTTACGGGTTCGGCCTTTCTGGCTCTCTACCTGCTGGGGCGGGGTGGAGGCGCCTGTTTCCATGGGCTTTTCGACGGCCGTTGGCTCAGACCCGTGGTGTGCGGCCTTGCCGCAATGACTGCGGTGCTCCTTGCGCTGAAAACACTGGCGCCCTATTCACCGGATGCGTCGCTTGCTCTGAGGGGCGGCTGGATGATGCTTCCGCTTACTCTGGGACCTCTTGCCTACGGCTTCGTTACGTGGAAAATGGGAAGCGAGGAGTGGAAGTGGATAACGGAGGCGGTTAAGAGACCGTGAGGCGTGAGGCGTAAGGCGTGAGGCGTGAACCGGAAGGACTTGTCATTCCGAGGAGTAAAACGACGAGGAATCTCGGGTTTGAATCTGGTTTTTCGATTTACGATTCACGACTTACGGTTCACGAATATTGAAACGGAGGCCTGAAGATGACTAAAAAACTGCTGTTGCTATGTGTTGCCGTTATGGTGGCCGCGACCGGTGTCGCAGCGGGAGCGGCCGATCTGCAGACACTCGTCGACGAACGGTCGGCGGTGCTGTACCCGGAAGGCCAGGTTCTGGGCGATATGGTCCTGGGCGCGAGGGCCAAAATGCACTTCATCTACGTCGACGCCGAACTGGCCGAAGCGGCCCGCACGGGCGCCGCCGCTCCGGACTGGCTGGAGTGGCACGCCAGACACTATGGCATGGACGCCACAAGGGGGAAGGCGCTCTTTATCCTGCGCTACGAGGCCTTCAAGCCCTGGGATTTTGTCCCCGAACATATAACCGTCAACGGCCGCCTTATGGAACCCGAAAACGTACTGACGAAACGCGCCTTTCTGCCCGAGGGCGAACTGCCCAGCGGAACCGTTGCGGCAATGGCGTTCGCGGTACCCGATTCGATGATAGCCGACAGCGAAGAGATAGTTCTCGGGTACGACGGGTATTCGGTAGTTCTGAATATCCCCGGACGCTAGGAGAGCAAAAAACCATTGGCCGTTCCATTTCTGACACTGGGTATCGAAACTAGTTGCGATGATACGGGCTTGGCGCTTCTCAGGGGAAAGAGGGATATAGCCGCGGAGGCGCTCTCCAGTCAGGTGAAGGATCACGCTCCCTTCGGAGGGGTAGTTCCCGAGCTTGCCTCCAGAAAACACCAGGAAGTCATCCTGCCCATGCTGAGCCATGTCCTGGCCGAGGCGGGCGTCGGCTCTTCCGGGAGTCAGGTTGATCTGGTGGCAGTCACAAGGGGTCCCGGACTCATGGGGTCGCTTCTGATAGGCGTAATGACGGCCAAGGCCCTGGCGCAGGCCTGGGGTGTACCCCTGGTGGGAGTCAATCACATAGAAGGGCACCTCTTCGCCAACATCATCAGTCATCCGGAGCTTGAGCCGCCGTTTCTTTGCCTGGTGGTATCGGGTGGTCATACCGAAATCGCGGAATGCAAGGCCCCCGGGTCGTACCGCCTGCTGGGTATGACGAGGGACGACGCCGTGGGAGAGTGCTACGACAAAACAGCCAAACTGCTGGGACTCCCGTATCCTGGCGGGCCGGTTATAGACGGGCTGGCCGCACAGGGCGACCCTGGGGCTTTCCCCTTTCCCTCCCCCCTGTCCAACACCGATCAGGTAGAATTCAGTTTCAGCGGTCTCAAGACGGCCGTCCTGTGGGCTGTGAAACGGCTTAAAAGGGAGAGGGGAGATCAGCTTCCAACGGCCGATATATGCGCCTCGTTTCAGAAGGCCGCAGTCATGTCGCTTGTCGACAAGACGCTACTCGCCGTCTCCCTGTCAGGTATCCAAAAGGTCTGCGTTTCCGGAGGCGTCGCCGCCAATTCCCTTCTCAGGTCGGAAATGCGCAGGGTGCTTGGGAAAAATGCTTTCTTTCCCCCCGGAAATCTGTGCACGGACAACGCCGTGATGATAGCCGCGGCCGGAAAAAACCGCTACGATCGTTGCGGCGCGGACGGGCTGGACATATCTGCAGACCCGGCCGACAGTCTGTATCGTGGGCCTGAATAACGTTTCGTCAAAATTGGGCAAAACACCCCGTATTTCAAAGAGATATCAGCCATATACGTAATATCTGGCGATATTCCCATTTTCCCATTCTTGAGATTCGCGTCCCGGCCGAGTACACTCTTTCGCGGTTCCGTTAGCACTCGATACGAATGAGTGCTAACATATCAATAGAAAACGCAGGGAGGGAAATGTATATGAAGCTCAAACCGCTGGGCGACAGAATCGTTGTCAAGGTTCTCAGTCAGGAAGAAAAGACCAAGGGCGGCATCGTTCTTCCGGAAACGGCCAAGGAAAAACCCCAGGAAGGCGAAGTTATCGCCGTAGGGACGGGCAAGGTTCTGGACAACGGACAGAAGCTGCCTCTGGAGGTCAAGGCCAAGGACAAGGTCCTCTTCAGCAAGTACGGCGGCACCGAAGTCAAGGTCGACGGTGAGGAGTATCTTATCCTCAGCGAGCGCGACGTTCTGGCCATCCTGGAAAAGTAGTTCCAGGCCGGACGGATCAACTCTGATCAGCGAATTTTCGGAAGGAGGAAACACTAATGGCCAAGATGCTTTGCTTTGGCGAAGAAGCACGCCGGGCGCTTGAGCGCGGAATCAACCAGGTAGCCGACACCGTTGGCGGTACGCTCGGGCCCAAGGGTCGCAACGTAGTACTGGAAAAGAAATTCGGTTCCCCAACCAT
>CAZBLL010000234.1:0-2844 GCA_964492625.1 uncultured Synergistaceae bacterium | reverse complement strand
AGGCACGGAATTCATGGCCGCGGCCGCACAGATTCAGTTTTCAGGACCCGTTACCGTTTTTCGGGAAAGACGGCTTCCCGAGGCCGCTACACCGGCTGGCTACAGCGCCCTCATCGACGCGTACGACCTCGAAGCCCCGCTACCACGTATTTTGAGTGCTACCGGGGAACATCACCGCATCGTTGAGCGTGAAGGCTGGCGGCTCATGACGCCGCGTCATGCGCCTCAGCCTACACTGGAAGGCCACCTGACCTTCGCCTTGAAGTATGAAGGTCTGGATCTTGCTGTGCTCAAGCGCCTGTTCGGCGCAACCGGCCCGAGGCCTATCGAAGCGCTCGTTCAAAGCAAACCGACCGGCACGTATGCCCGCCGCACTTGGTTTTTGTATGAGTGGCTGACGGGTGAAAGACTGGACCTGCCGGACGCCAAAACCGGCCGCTACGCGCCTGTCCTTGATCCGTCCCTGCAGTGGGGAACGGAGGGAGAGACCGCCCCGCGCTATCGCCTGAAGAACAACCTGCCAGGCACCCCTGAATTCTGCCCGCTGGTCTTCCGCACGGAGAAACTCGATGAATTCGTCAATCTCAACTTGCCGCAACGTGCCAGGGACATCGTCGCAGACGTGCCACGCGACGTGCTCGCCCGCACGGCGGCCTTCCTGCTGCTCAAGGACTCGAAGTCGAGCTATGCCATTGAGGGCGAAAGCCCGCCCCAGGATCGCATCCAGAGATGGGGCCGCGCCATCGGAGAAGCGGGACGTAAGCCACTGGACAGCGATGAACTGTTACGCCTGCAGCGCATCGTCATTGGCGATGACCGCTTTGTGAAGCTCGGCTTCCGTACAGAAGGGGGCTTTGTCGGGGAACATGATCGCGAGAGCCGGCTGCCGCTGCCGGACCATATCAGCGCACGACCCGAGGACTTAGGCAGTCTCACTGCGGGCATGATCGCCTTCGATCAAGGCCCGGCACAGCACTTGGATGCCGTCATCGCAGCCGCGATTCTCGCCTTTGGGTTCGTGTATGTTCACCCGTTCGAAGACGGCAATGGCCGCCTGCACCGTTACCTCATCCATCATGTCCTGGCGCAGCGCGGCTACAATCCACCCGGCGTCGTTTTTCCGGTGTCGGCTGCGATTCTAGATCAGATCGATACTTACCGGGAAACGCTGGAGACCTACTCGACGCGCCTGCTGCCGCTGGTCAGATGGGAACCGGCCGACAAGTTCAACGTCCATGTCCTGAACGACACCGGCGACTTCTACCGCTTCTTTGATGCGACCCCGCACGCAGAGTTCCTATATCAGTGCGTGCTACAGACGATTGAGCAGGACCTGCCTTATGAGACCGACTTCCTGCGCCGGTACGATGAATTCCGCCGGCGCATCGAAGCGATGATCGACATGCCCGAGCGTACCATCGACCTGCTGTTCCGGTTTCTTCAGCAAAACGGCGGCACGCTTTCGAACCGCGCCCGAGGTAAGGAGTTCGCAGCGCTAACAGACGAAGAGGCCAAGCGGATCGAAGGGATATACGACGACACCTTCACCGAGGGCGCGAGTCCATGGAAAACCTAGCCTGGTAAGCGGTCGAGCGGGTTTTTGCAAGACCGTCAAATAGAGGAACGTATGGCATACAGCCGAGACCTGGAGATTTGCCTCTAGCGATTCCAGTGACGTAAGTGTACCCAACAGAATCCAACGGGGACGCCTTTAACTTATTAACTTATTCGCCCTGGAAGGCCCATGTTGGTATCCCCGCCCACCCGCTGGGCTGCCTCCTGTCTCCGCAAGGCCCAAAATGGCAGCCCATGCACAGAAACCTGTGCAAAAAACGCCTTGATTTGCGGCACAGTGCGAAAGCCGCGACCAGCAAGCGCATTCACGCCTTTCCCCAAGACAGCACAGCCCCCACCCCTCGTTTTCACTCTTTTTCCCACCCATTTTGGCCCTGAAAAACGTGCCCAGGCACGACTCAGCGCGTTTCTATCCCATCGATTTCTCCTTATTTTCCCCTCCTATGCACAGTTCTCTGTGCACAAATGCACAGGAACCTGTGCATTGCATCGGATTCGACCGCTGCGTGCGCATTGAAACCCGCTCCACGCCTGCTCGCCACTCCATACCTTTCTAAAATTTAATGGATAAAACCCGTGTGTTTTTCAGGGCTTCCACCGCATACTGCCAGTACCGCCGGCAATCATCGCCTTTCTGTTCCTCTTCTCCCGCCCTTGGGCACGAATCTTGTTATTACAGGGACGCTGGTACGATTCATAAGTTTCTTTTGGTCTCCCTCTTTTCCTTTTCCGTAAAGGAGCGTGCAATCTCCATGGCCCGATTCGCAATCTCCCTTCTCATCGCATGCCTGCTTTTGATTCCAGCGGCGGTTGCCCAGCCTGCCGGGAACACCATCTCCCTGGGTGAGCTGAAGGCCCCCACCATGAAGGTCACGGCCATCACTCCCAAGCTCGAGCAGCCGGATACCCTCCGGCTCACGGCCGAGCTGAACGCGCCGCCCCAGGAAGGCTGCCCCGTGACCTGGCGCTTCAAAGGCGCCTCCCACGGGTATGCATTTCAGAGCACCGAGGGGACCTCGGTCCTCCTCTTCATCGGAGAGGAGCAGAGCCGGGTCACCGTGGAGTCCTGCATCCGCTGCGGCGGGAACCAGGGCGGATGTGCCGCCCTCGCCCTGGAATCCGAGGTCCTCGAAAAGGCGGAAGACGTCAAAAAGTTCGGGGAAAGGCACAAGCAGGACTTTGCCGAGGACCGCTTTCTGTGCGAGCACTTGGGCGACGACCAGTACCAGTACGTATTTTATGACGTGGCCTCCCGGGTGAATACGGTCA
>CAZBLL010000233.1:0-2887 GCA_964492625.1 uncultured Synergistaceae bacterium | reverse complement strand
GAAACCCCCGAACAGGCTCTAAAGGACGCCGATGTGATAACCACCGTGACGACGGCCAAAAAACCGCTTTTCGACGCCAGTCTCCTTAAGCCCGGGGCCCACGTCAACGGGGTGGGATCGTTCACGCCGGAGATGCAGGAACTGGACCCGGTGCTTCTGGGTCGAGCGGGGAAGATATACATGGATTCCGTCGAGGCCGTGCTGGCCGAATCGGCCGATTTCATCAACCCGATAAATGAAAAGATCTTTTCGCGCGACCGCATTACCGGCGAGCTGGGCGAGCTGGCGGCGGGCAAAAAACCTGGCCGCCAATCGGATGAGGAGATCACGCTTTTCAAGACCGTAGGCATAGCAGTGCAGGACGTTGTCGTCGCCGAGGATATATTCGCCCGGGTCGCCGCCCAAAAGGCAGGGCGGGAAATAGATCTGTAAAAAGCAGCAGGCAGTGGGCAGGTGGCAGCTTACAGAAAGGGCAGAAAGGCCGTAAACCGTGAACCGTGAGTCGTTAACCGGAAAATCAACGTCAAACCCGAGATTTTTCACCTTCCTGACGGAAGGGTTCAAAATGACAAGCCCTTCCTGTTTCCTGTTTCCCCGATTTTTCCGTTTACCGTTCACGGTTGACCGTTTACCGGTTTATCGCCCTTCCTCCTGACTCCTCTACGCCTTACTAACCCGAAAACGTTCAAAATAACAAAGAATAAAAAAGTGGCGGGTCATTACGGCCCGCCACCCTTGTATTCTTCTTTTTGGGAAACGCTACGCTTTGACCAGGGGAACTATGGCGGCAGGTTCAATAACCCTGAAGGTGAATGATTCCGCCATAAAGAGCCTGGCCTTTTCGCCTTTGACCCCTTCGAATCCGATGCTGATATCCTGACCAAGCACCAGCTCCATGTCGCCTCCCCGAACGGATACGACGAAACCACCGTCGATATGGGGAGCAAAGACCGTGCCGCCGTCGAGTATGGACCCAACTCTCTTGCCCAGGGGGTATCCTTCTCCCCTTGTTTCAATGGCCTGCCACAGTTCGCGGCCCGCCACCAGCGCGTAGGGTCCCTCTATCGACTGCTCTCTGAGCGCGACCACGGCGCCGGTAACGGCTTCCATTATGGCCGCGGGAGAAGATGTTGAAAGGGCAAGCGCCTGCGAGGCTCCGGCCTGGGAAAGCCCTGTGATGCACGCCGGGTCGAAACCGTGATATACGGCTTCTTCCTCGAACAGCGCCGCCTTGTGAGCGGCCTCCACCACGGGATCAAGGTCAAGGTCTTTTGCGCCCCTCACAACGTTATCGAGTTCCCACAGATCCATTTCGAAAGGGATCCGGGTCTCCACGAGAGGCTGCACAACGTGCACTCCCCAGCGCACGTCCTGCGGTCCTGTTTTTTTGGACACGTCCAGTCTTCCGGTGGGAACCACCGCGTAGTCCCAGCCGTGGGGACCAGATACGTCTACGAACTTCCGCGCCGAAAGCCTGGCCTCCAGCACCTTTACAGCCTGTTCGTCAATTTCCTTCCACGCCGCGTCTGTGATTGGCGAAAGGGCGCGTCTCAGCATATCCATCTTGGTTGTCCTCCTTTTCTTTCGGCCGGTCAGCGGCGGCCCTTGAGGCTGCCTATGCCCAGCCCTCCGCCGGACGGGGTGTCGGGAGAACCCTCACCGCTCGCCGCAGCTTCTTCTACTTCGGTGATCGGGGCTTCCGTGAAAAGGTAGATTTTGAGGGCTTCGTCCCACTCTGGCATGGTGCGCCTCAGCCACTCGATCATCATCACCGCGTGTTCGATCTCCTCGTCGCGGTTGTGCGTGATGATAGCCCGAATATCCGGGTTCTGGGTAGCGGCCGCACGCTGATGGTACCAGTCGACCGCCTCGATCTCTTCCTTGAGGCTGTTCAGGGCCCTCGAAATGTCGCGGTCGGCCTGGGACAGCTCTTCAACAGGTTCATGGTATCCAGCCATTTCGTTGCACCTCCGCATTTTTTTTATTGGTCTGACAAGATATTAGCACGCTTCGCCGAACGGGTTAACACCCTTTTCAGCGCGAATTCTGCAACGTGGATTCAAGGAACAGCCGCAGCCCGTCGACATAGGCGTTACCCGACAAAATGAAACCGCCATTGTGGTCTCCATGTATTTCAAGGAATTGTTTCGCCCCGGAGACCGCTTCAAAAAGCCGTTTTCCATGGTCGAACGGCGCTATTTCGTCTTCCGGGCTGTGAACCACAAGGACCGGACAGCGGATGCGGCCGATAACAGAAAGGGTGTCGAACCGGTCTTTGAGGATCAGCCGTGCGGGCAGAAAGGGGAAATAGCGCGCACCCATCGCCGGCAGGGATGTAAAGGTGGATTCAAGAACCAGCGCCGCCGGGGTTTCTTCCAGCGCCATGCGGGCCGCCACCGCGCCGCCCAGTGAACGGCCGAAAAAAACGGTTTTCACAGGCTCAAACCCTCTGCGCCTCAGTTCAGCCAGCGCCGCGCGGGCGTCTTCGTAAAGCCCGCCCTCTGACGGGCTTCCTCCACTCTTGCCGTACCCCCTGTAGTCGAACAGCAGAACGTTGAAACCAAGCCGTCTGAATACGGCCAGGGACTCCATTCGGTGGGACATGTTGCCGGCGTTTCCGTGGCAGAAAAGCAGAGCCTTTTCGCTTTGCGGCAGTGGCGAAAACCAGGCGTTGACCACTACCCCGTCGTCCGTTGCGAGCATCAGGTCCTCATATGGAATGCCGACATCCGCCGGGGTCATGACGAGCCTTTCCCTGGGCTGATAGATGATCCTGCCCTGGAACAGCCAGGCAACGGCGCATACCGCCAGCCATGTCGCCGCCGCTATGCAAACGAGCCTGGGCAGGGAACCGGGCGTCATAGCCTACTGCTGGAAACGGCGATAC
>CAZBLL010000232.1:0-2888 GCA_964492625.1 uncultured Synergistaceae bacterium | reverse complement strand
GCCTCCGAAGAAGGCGACATGGAGCGAATGGCAAAAACGCTCCAGAAGAAAAAGATGACTATGGAGGACCTGCTTCAGCAGATACGGCAGGTGAAAAAAATGGGTCCTCTGGAAAAGGTTCTGGAGATGCTGCCCGGCGCGGGTCAGATGAAACAGCTCAAGAACGCACAGGTGGATCCAAAGAGGCTGGCCCGAACGGAGGCAGTAATACTTTCGATGACGCCTGCAGAAAGGCGAAACCCCCAGATCATCAAGGGAAGCCGCAGGCGGCGCATAGCTAATGGTTCGGGTACGTCGGTACAGATGGTGAACCAGGTGCTGAAACAGTTTCAGCAGATGAATATGCTTATGAAACGCATGGGGAAGATGAAAAAAGGCAAGGGCGTTTCCATGCCCGGCGGATTTCCACCGTTTTCCATGTAGGCCATAAAAAACAACTGGCCCCTAGAGGGTCTTCAGGAGGTGGCAGGTGTATGGCGGTAAGAATCAGACTCGCCAGGTTCGGTCGGAAAAAGAAAGCGTATTATCGTCTTGTGGTGGCTGACAAGAGGTCTCCGAGAGACGGAGCGTTCATCGAGCAGATAGGGCATTACGATCCCATGCAGGATCCGGCCGGCATGGACGTGAAGGAAGACAGGGCTCTTTACTGGCTGGGCGTGGGAGCTACTCCCTCGGATACGGTCAGGGCCATTTTCAAAAAAACCGGGGTCCTGGACAAGTTCGAAAGCGCAAAAAAGTAGGTTCCCCATGCCCGATTACGGGGAGCTGGTTCGTTTCATCGTGCAAAAGATAGTCGATGAACCGGAAGCGGTTGAGGTTTCATCCACGGAAGCCTCCGGAGGCGTGGTCAAGGTGAGTATCAGGGTGGCCCAAAACGATATGGGAAGGGTCATCGGAAAACGCGGAGCAACCATCAACGCTATCCGCATGATAGCCAGGGCCGCCGCCGTAAAACCCGGCGAAAGGGTGGACGTGGATATTCTGGAAGATTGAGGTGTGACCGGTGACCGGTAAAAAAATGGTTACCATAGGGCGGATTACCGGAGCCCATGGCGTGAAGGGCGAGTTCAACGTTCATCCGCTGACGGATTTTCCCGAAAGATTTCTTGATATGGAGAGGCTGGACGTGTACCGTCCCGACGGCCGTTTTTTTGCGCATCTGAACCTGACGGGAATCCGGTCTCATGTCGGCAAGGGCGTTTTTATAGCCGAAGCCGAGGGTGTCACCGACAGGGACAGAGCCGAAAGTCTGAAGGGGCTCCTGGTTCAGGTTTCGCCCGATGAAAGAGTTGTTTTGCCGGAGGGCGCCGTTTGGGTCGACGACATCATCGGCCTGGAAGTAAGAACCGAAAGCGGAGAACGCCTGGGCGAGGTGGTGGACGTTATGCCAACCGGGGCTCACGATCTTTACGAGGTAGAACGCCCGGCGGCCGGCCGGGGGATGATCCCCGCGGTAAGCCAGGTAGTTCTGGACATCGACGTAGAGGCGGGTTTTATAACCGTAAGGATACCCGAAGGGCTCTGGGAGTAATGCGCTGCACCGTCGTTACAGCTTTTCCGGATCTGCTGCGCGCCTTCGGCGGCGAGAGCATCATAGGGAAAGCCGTGGAACGCGGAATACTGAAACTTGACATAGTTAATCCCAGGGATTTCGCTGAAGGCGACTTCAGACAAATAGACGACTACAGCTTCGGCGGCGGTGGAATGGTGCTTATGGCCGAACCGCTGGCCCGGGCGGTGGAATCGGTCCGCAAAGATCATGGAGGCATGGTGGTTTACCCCGGGCCTCAGGGGGCCGTGCTGAACCAGGAAATGGTAGAATCCCTGGCGGGCGAGGAGCATATAATAATAGTCTGCGGCCACTACGAGGGTGTTGACGAAAGATTCGTGGAGCGCTGCGTCGACCTCGAGGTGTCCATAGGCGATTACGTGCTCACCGGCGGCGAGATACCGGCAATGGTCCTTATAGACGCCGTAGCCAGGAAGATACCCGGAGTAGTGGGTAACGGTAGCGCAGTGGAGGAAGATTCATTCTTCCGGGGCATGTTGGACCATCCACACTACACCCGGCCCGCCGAATGGCGTGACTGTCCGGCGCCTCCCGTGGTCCTGCAAGGCGACCACGCGGCGATTCTGGCCTGGAGGAGACGGATGGCCTCCGAGCGGACACTGGCCAGAAGGCCCGACGTTCTTTCGCGTGCCGGTATAGGTCCCTACCTGGCCGGAGGGCTTTATGTCATACTTGTTTCGGTCGAAAACCGGGACGATGCTCCGCCGGTGGAGGCCGTTTCGGAACTTTGCGGGTTCTACGGATGCGAAAGGCTGGTAATATCGGCCGCGTCAGCTGAAGTGAGGTGCAGAATAAAGGATATGTTCCCGCACGGGGGAGGCCCCAGGGTGTTTGCAGGCCTTGGACGGGCCCTCGGCTGGATAGAAAAGAGAGAGAAGGCCAGACCTCTGGCGGTTGCAGCCGGATTTGACGGAGGAACGCACTGGCTTGAACTAAAGCGCAGGATGCTGGCTTACAATGGACCTACGGCGTTTGTTTTTTCGGATGAGAACAATAGACGTAACCAGATATTTGAAACAGCCGACCTTGCGCTGCAGCCCGTAAGGGGCGGAAAAGGTGAAAGTGATCTGTCTCTTGCCCCGACCGTCGCCGTAACGCTGGACCGTTTTATCGGCTGGCGGTAGCAAAGACAACAACAACTGTTTTCGTACAGGGAGGGATACATGGTGGATCCAAGGATTGCACTCGTAGAAAGCCGGTATTTCCGAAAGGATGTACCTGAATTTCGCGCCGGCGACACCGTTTCGGTGCACGTCAAGGTAACTGAAGGCAACAGGGAGCGCGTGCAGAAGTTCGAGGGCGTAGTCATAGCCAGAAA
>CAZBLL010000231.1:0-2895 GCA_964492625.1 uncultured Synergistaceae bacterium | reverse complement strand
GTCGGGGGAACGCCGAGGTGCTTTCGGCCGTACTGGGGCCTCAAAGAGTGGCCGCAGGTGTAACCACCTTCGGAGGTTACAGGAAGGCGCCGGGGAACGTGGTTTGGGGAGGCGAGGGAAAGGTTGTTTTCGGACCATGGGGCGGGAGTGTCGACCTTGAGCCCGTGCGGACGCTTTTCGAAAAAAGCCGCATGAACCCCGTTTTGCTCGACGACCCGCGCCCCGCGATTTGGGGAAAGATCGTCATCAACGCTGCGGTCAATCCTGCCGCGGCCCTTTCACGGCTATGCAACGGCGCTCTTATCGCCAATGATCAAAGTAGGGAATTGATGAAAAACGTGGCGTGGGAAGCTGTAAGAGCGGCCGGGATATCGGGTGTGGATATCGACCCCGAAGTATCCTGGCGCAACCTTGTCGAAACGCTTCAAAGGACGGCGGCCAACAGGCCGTCGATGTTACAGGACGTCGAGGCGGGTAGAAAAACCGAAATAGAGGCTATTCTGGCGCCCATATTGAAGGCGGGAGAAACGGCGCGAGAAACATTTCCCTTCACCCGCACGCTCTATTCACTGCTGTGCGCGGTAGAACAGGAACGTCTCGCCGCCCGGGGAGGAAGTGACGCTTGATGAAGGAGTCGCTGCTGTATCTCGACGGCGTTTCCGTCAGCAGGTCAGGCGCCGATATACTGTCCGATGTTACCGTTTCGGTTCAGCCCGGAGAGATAACCGGTGTTCTGGGCCGCAACGGCGCGGGCAAGTCGAGCCTTGCCTACGCGATCATGGGGTTACAGGGGTATCTTCCCCACAAGGGAAAGATATACTACGAAGGACAGGATATTACCGGTTGGACTATAACTCAAAGAGCGAAAGCGGGCCTTACGCTTGCCTGGCAGCATCCGGCCAGATACGAGGGAATACCGGTGAGAGAGTACCTTGAGCTGTCGTCGAGCGAGCCATCAGAAGACAAACTGGTGGAAGCGCTCAATCTGGTTCAGCTGGAGGGCAACTACCTCACCAGAATGATCGACAGGAACCTGTCCGGGGGAGAACGCAAGAGGATAGAGCTTGCCTCGGTCTACCTTATGAAGCCGCGGCTCACCATTCTGGACGAACCCGATTCCGGTGTCGATCTGCTGGCGATGGGAGACATCATCAAATTGTTCAGGACCATGGCGGGCGAGGGGAGAAGCGTGCTTATCATCACTCATCGCGACGACGTGGCGGCCGAGTGCGACAGGTCCTACCTTATCTGCGGCGGCCGCATAGTTCTGGAGGGCACTTCCGAGGCGGTGCGGCGCTATTTCATGTCGCAGTGCAGGCCTTGCCCCGAACTGGAAACGGAGATCGGCTACCGAAAGGAAGAGAACGTTGAAAGCTGAGACCGAATATAAAACCCTTGTGGACATAGCCAGGTCAACAGGGGGGCTCAAGTCCGTTCTGGGAGACCAGGACGCCGTTTATGTCGTGGTGCACGCCAACAAAATTCTCGACAGGAACGTGCTTCCGGGGGTGGATATAGAAGCCGATGAAACGGAACACGGCATACGGGCCAGGATAACGGTAAGGGAAGAGGTCGTTCTTCCCAAGCCCGTTCATTTGTGTTTCGGCCATCTTGGCGAGACCGGCAGACAGGAAATCAACAGTTCGATAATCATTGAAAAGGGCGCCAGGGCGGAGTTTCTCGCCCACTGTATTTTCCCCAATGCGGCGCGATTCGTCCACGCAATGGAGGGTTCGATCGAAGTCCGCGAGGGGGGTGTTTTCACCTATCGTGAAGTCCATGTCCACGGACCCGAGGGACGCATAGAGGTTCGCCCCGTCAGCCGGGTGGAACTGAAGGACAGGGCGTCCTACCTGGGGGAGTTCGACCTCGTGGAAGGCAGGGTGGGAGACCTGGACATCAATGTCGACGTGCAGGCCGTCGGGAAACAAAGCAACGTAGAACTGACTTCCAAAATATACGGGAAATACGACGATTCCTGCAAGGTTACAGATACTATCCGTTTGCTCGGAGAGGGAAGCTCGGCCCTGGTTAAGGCCCGGGTGGTTCTCCGGGACGAAAGCACGGGCCGCTTTCTGGGCCTTGTCGAGGGGGCGGCGGCCGGTGCGAGGGGGCATGTGGATTGCACCGAAATAATCCAGGGTAACGCCAGCGCCGAGGCCTCGCCGGTCGTCAAAGCCACGCACCCGGATGCCGAGGTTACTCACGAAGCCGCCATTGGAAGGATAGCCGACGACAAAATCGAAGGCCTCATGGCCAAGGGCCTGACGGAGGACGAAGCGGTAGACGCAATAGTGTCAGGCCTGCTGCGCTGATTGGACGTCCGTATGTTCGTCGGTTCCCCACACGTCGGAAGCGCGCACATGACGCAGGGCGTGAAGCACCTGCGACCTGATGTCGGGGACAGACCTTTCCAGTGACGCCACAACTTCCTTCATGTGTCTTCTGCGACTGTTCGGGTCATGCGGGCAGGGTATTGCAGTTACGGGAAGGTTCAGACGGAGCGCCTCGCCGGCAATCTTTTTTTCCTCAATGAACACCAGTGGACGGATTACCCGGATATTGCTCCTGCTCCGCCACGAGCATGGAGAAAAACAGCGGAATCTTCCGGCGAAAAACAGGTTCAGAAGAACAGTTTCAACGGCGTCGTCCAGGTGGTGTCCCATTGCCACGACCCCGGCGCCCGAATCGGCGGCCGTCGAACACAAAATGCCGCCCCTCATGTTCGCGCAGAAACTGCAGGGTGAAGTCTTGCGGCGTTTTTCGATGATGTCCAGTACGGGATGCTCAACTACAGTCAGCGGTATTTCCAGGTCGAGGCAGAATCGTTTGAGTCTATCCGTATCGATCCCGCCGCCTGATATATCCACCATTATCGCCGAAAGTGAAAATGGC
>CAZBLL010000230.1:0-2922 GCA_964492625.1 uncultured Synergistaceae bacterium | reverse complement strand
GTAAGCACCCCTGAACGGGGCCAGCACAAGGTTCTCGAACCATTTTCGGGCGTCTTTGATCACTATTTTTACACCGATCCTGGCTGCAAGGTCTGCGACCCTGTCGATCTCGGAATCTGCGGAAAAAGGCGAAAGTCTCAGGTAAACGGCGGTAACGGCGCAACCCCGTTTCAAAAGGGCCATACAGCAGGCCGCGCTGTCTATTCCGCCGCTGAACCCTACAACTGCTTTCATTCCGTTCAGTCGCCACGCAAAAGTTTGCGGCCCTGGGCCAGAAGAGTCGGCAGCAGGGCGCCTGCGGCGACAACGCACCATTCATCCGCCGCCAGAGGGACTATGTCCAGCGCCCTCTGGAAAACGGGGACATATGTGATTCCCACCTGTATCATCATGGAAAACGCGACACCGCCTATCAGCCAGAGGTTCGAAAACAACTCCCCGGGGCTCCGGAAAAGACTCCTGCCCCTGACGTTGAAAACAAAAAAGAGCTGTGCAAAAACCAGCGTATGGAATCCCATCTCGGCTGCTCGCGAGCCATCGCCGGGATGCGTAATGAGAGAAAAACCAAAGGCCGCGAACACACCCAGGCTCATTATGATCCCGTACAGAAGGATATTGAACTTGTGATTTCGGGTCAGTATATCCTCTCTGCGATTTTTAGGCGGCCTTTTCATAACGTCGGATTCGGCGGGGTCAAGAGCAAGCGCCAGCGCAGGGGCCACGTCCGTTATCAGATTGATCCACAGTATCTGAAGCGGGAGCAGTATCGCCGGCATCCGGAAAAGGATTCCTCCCACCACGGTTAACACTTCGCTGAGGTTGCAGCACAAAAGGAACAGAACCGATTTTCTTATGTTGTCGAAAATCCTGCGGCCTTCCTTTATGGCCTGAACAATCGTTGCGAACCTGTCGTCCTGCAGAATGATATCCGAAGCTTCCTTGCTTACCTCCGTACCCTGTATTCCCATGGCCACGCCCACATCGGCCTGCTTCAGGGCCACGGCGTCGTTCACGCCGTCGCCAGTCATTGCCACAACCTGCCCGGCTTTCTGCAGGGCTTTTACGATCTTCAGCTTGTGTTCGGGCGCCACTCTTGCAAAAACACCTATCCTTCCGGCGTGCTGCGACAGTTCATCTTCGTCCATGTTTTCCAGTTCGGTCCCGGACAAAGCCTCCTGCTGCTCCCCGGTAAGTATGCCCACTTCTTCCGCTATGGAACGGGCCGTCGTCAGATGGTCTCCCGTGATCATTACGACATGCATTCCGGCTTCCCTGCACGACCTTACTGATTCGGGCACTTCCGGCCGCGGGGGGTCCAGTATCCCGGCTAAGCCCAGAAAGACCAGATCATCAAGCGATCCGCCCCACGCAAAACCCAGTGTCCTCATGCCGCGCGAGGCCATCGTCTCAACTTTCTCCATCCACTGTTTCCTGTGGGCGTCAGTTATCGTTTTCTTTTCGCCCTTTTCCATGTAGAAGGACGCGTCGCCTACAACCTTTTCGGGCGCGCCTTTTACGGCCACCCCCTCATCGTGCCAGGTGACCATGCGCATGGTCGAGGAGTCGAAAGGCTCCTCCTCCGTCACGGGGAATGTCCGGCGGATCATGTCGATATCCACGCCCTCGTCCCGACAGTAGGCCAGAAGCGCCACTTCCATGGGATCGCCTACGTTCTTTCCGTTTTCGCCCAGCACCGCCTTGTTGCAGAGCACCGAGACCCTGTATATGTCCTCTACCGTGTCGCCATCAACGGGCCATAGCTCCCTTACAGCCATATCGTTCAAAGTAAGGGTCCCTGTCTTGTCGGTGCACACTACGGTCGTGGAACCAAGTGTTTCGACGGATGAAAGGTTGCGGACAAGAGCGTTCACTCCGGCCATTCTGTGGACACCGAGAGCCAGCGTCATGGTGGCCACAAAGGGGAGCCCTTCTGGAACGGCGGCTACCGCGAGGGCTATTCCGGTTTCGAGCATGTGCACGAAGCCCCTGCCCTGCAAGAATCCAAGGCCCACGACAAAAACGGCCACGCCCACCACCAGGCGTATGAGAAAACCGCTCAGGCGCTCAAGGCGTTCCTCAAGAGGGGTCCTCTGTTTTTCCACGGTTGCCAGCATCCCGCTGATGAGCCCTATCTGCGAATCCATTCCCGTGGCGAACACCAGAGCCTCTCCGTTGCCTCGAACAACCGAGGTTCCGGAGAACACGCAATTGATGCGGTCGGCTATGGATGTCGATTCGGGGAGTGTTTCCCGCGTCTTGTTGACCGGCATTGATTCCCCGGTCAAAGCGGCTTCATCCAGAGCCAGGTTGCGGCTCTCGATGATCCTGGCGTCGGCGGGGACGACATCACCGGCCTCCAGCAGAACGATATCGCCCGGGACAATATCCTCACTGTTCAGCTTCACTATCCTTCCGTTCCGCCTTACTGTGGCCTGTAGCGAGATCATGGATTTCAGGGCCTGAAGGGCCTTTTCGGCGCGAAACTCGGTTATGAAGCCTATTACACCGTTCACCAGAACTACGATAAGGATAGCCATTCCGTCCAGCGCCTCTCCCATAAAGAAACTGATAAGAGCGGCTGCGGTAAGCAGGTATATCATCGGGGTAAGGAACTGTTTCAGAAGTGTCTTCCACCATGGTTCTGGAGGTGTCTGGTCAAGAGCGTTGGGGCCGAACCTGGCCCGCCTTTCAACGGCTTCTTCATTCTCGAGCCCTTCCGCTTCCTTCACATCCATCCAGTCCGCAAGACCCTGGACAGAATGAGCGTGGGGAAATTCCGGAATATTCTGCTGCATGGCGTCATGTTTTTCGGGCATCAGTACTCTACGCCTTTCCGGGCGCTCACACCCTTCCGGTAATGATGCCTGTGTTCCACCATTTCCGTGATCAGATCGGCTCTCTCCATCAGCTGCAAAGGCGCGT
>CAZBLL010000229.1:0-2949 GCA_964492625.1 uncultured Synergistaceae bacterium | reverse complement strand
TATGGAGGCATGTGGACACGGTCTGGGACGATCCCGTGATCGTGGGGGCGGACGGAAACAAGATATACAACGCTCCCGACACGGAGACAATATACGAAGCCTTTCTGAGAACCGACGATGAAATGCGAGCCCTGGGACACGTCTGGGAGAAGGAGCGTTACCCCGAGGCCCGTTAGGGTTTTTTGGATACCCTTGCGGCGGAGGTTCGACCAGCCTGAATGTCCACCTTCCGCAGCAGCATTATGCCTCCGGCAAAAAATATCAGCAGCATGGATATGCTGAAACGCATGGATCCGGTTATCTGCGCGACCAATGCGAAGAGCGCGGGTCCCGCCACACCCGAGAATTTGCTGAAGATGTCGTAGAATCCGAAAAATTCGGCGCTTCGCGACCGGGGGACCATGGCGCCAAAAGTACTGCGGCTTATTGCCTGAACGCCTCCCTGCACCATTCCCACCGCTATGGCAAGCACCCAGAAGTGCCACGCGCTGCTGAGGAAGAACGCCCCTATTGACACAATGGAATACCACACCAGCCCTGTGATTATGGCGTTTTTACTCCCGATCCGTGAAGCCAGACGCCCGAAAAGCAGCGCGAAGGGAACGCCCACGAACTGGGTGGCCAGCAGGGCCCCGACCAGGCTTTCCATGCCTATCCCCAGTTCCGATCCGTAAATGGCCGCCATTTTCATAATGGTGCCGACTCCGTCGTTGTAGAGCCAGAAAGCAAGAAGAAACATGAAAAGGTTCCGGAAGCGCCGTATTTCCCCAAACGTGTGTACCAGCCTTCGGAAACCGTTTTTTACCGCTTCCGTCGTTGAGGTCGTGTTTGTATTCCCCACAAATGGTTCCGGAATGTATAGAAAAAGAGGAACACTAAGAACCGCCCACCAGACGGCTACGGAAAAAAACGAAAGCCTGACCCCGCCAATGCCGGGAACCGCCTTCATCATCACCATATTGACGGCGAGCAGGGCGCCTCCGCCCAGGTAGCCCAGGGCGTACCCCTGCGACGAGACCATATCGATCCTGTCCGGAGAGGCTATATGGGGAAGCAGTGAATCGTAAAAGATCATTGAAGCGGAGAAACCTATGGACGCCAGCCCGTAGAGCAGCACCACCCGCAGCCATTGACCTTCTCCCGCCGTCACCAGACATCCCGTGGCCGCTACGCCCAGAAAGGTGAAAAAGGCCAGGAATTTTTTTTTTGTTCCGCTTACGTCGGCTATGCTTCCCAGCAGCGGAGCGAGGGCGGCTACTAAAAGCAGCGCCGCGGAAGAAGCGTAACCCCAGTAGATGGACGCCGCGCCCGGCGGCAGCCCCGCAGAGCTTACCTCCCTGAAGAAAACAGGAAGGACCGCCGCCATTATGGTTGTGGCGAACCCCGAGTTTCCCGCGTCGTAGAGACACCACGACCATATGCGACGGTTGCAAGATTTGTTGTCCAAGGGGGCGTCTTCCTCCTGTCCGGAGATATCCTCACATTTTAACAGAGCGCGCTCATTGCCGCGCCGGCCATCTTCAGGAGGTGGTGAAGCTCGTTTTCTGGTATCCTTTACAAGTTGTTCACGCCACAGGTACAGTTTTCGGTGCAAGTCCGGAGTGAAAACGCAACGAGGTGGAGAAATTGAAGATACGTACGATAAATGGTATGAGGCTGCACAAGGGTTTTGCGGCGGGGGCCCACCATGTACTACGTCAGCAGAACGAACTGAACAGAATGAATGTATACCCGGTTCCCGACGGCGACACCGGCACGAACCTGGCGGCCACCGTCCAGTCGGTGTACGAGGGGACATCGGTGACCAGGTCTGTTTCACAGACCAGTTCTTCGATGGCCGACGCGGCTCTCACGGGAGCAAGAGGCAACTCGGGGCTGATAATGGCCCAGTTTCTTTACGGATTCGCCCGGGAATCCGAGGGAAGGGACGTGCTCGACGTTTCGCATTTCGGCAACGCCGTCAGCGGAGCCGTTCCCTACGCCGAGGAAGCGCTGGACAAACCCGTAGAAGGAACCATTCTTACCGTAATGCGCGAGTGGGCCTCGGAGGTCAAGTCCATTGCCTCCAGAACGAGAGACTTCGCCATGCTGCTGCCCGGCTCACTTGACGTAGCCCGCAGATCGCTCATGGAGACGCCGTCCAAACTTCCTGTTCTGGCGAAGGCGGGGGTTGTAGACGCGGGAGCTCAGGGTTTCGTGAATTTTCTGGAGGGTATAGTCGATTTTCTGGAAACAGGAGACGCCCGGATGTTCTCCAGGAGGGGCGACGTGTTTTCGCAGGAACAGTTCCACGAGGAATTTCTTAACGGCGATCCGGCCTACCGCTTCTGCACCGAGGCCCTTATCAACGGTGAGAACCTTGATATTTCGGGAATACGCAGCGACATGGCGCCTTTCGGCGACTCGCTTATCGTGGGTGGACATCATCAGAGGGTCCGCGTGCATATACATACCGATGAGCCGGACAGAATGTTTTTTACGATACGGAATAGAGGAGCCATAAAACAGCAGAAAGCCGACGACATGAAACGTCAGGTCGACGTTTGCCACAGACGAAAGCACTCCGTGGCTCTTTTAACCGATTCGACGTGTGATTTACCGAAGGACCTGATGGACGAGCACCAGATTCACATGGTCCCGCTGAGGCTTGCCTTCGGCGAGAGCGTCTATCTTGACAAGGTAACCATTTCGCCCGGCCAGTTCTACATGCTGCTGGAGGAGTCTCCTCACCATCCGGTCAGTTCCCAGGCCGGCATAGCGGATTTTGAAAGGACCTACAGGTTCCTCCTGGAGCATTACGACACGGTCGTCGCCCTGCATCTTTCGAGTGCTTTGAGCGGAATGTGGAACGCCAGCCGCGCCGCGGCCGAAAAAGTTAAAGGCGACATAAGGGTAATCGACTCGCGAACTGCCTCGGCGCCTCTGGGCCTTCTGGTGCTGAAAGCCGCC
>CAZBLL010000228.1:0-2949 GCA_964492625.1 uncultured Synergistaceae bacterium | reverse complement strand
GTGGAGACTATGTCTGATCTGAAAGAACTGAAAGCGGCGATCCTTGCCGTCAGGGATGTTGCTCCTGACAGTCCGCTTGTTGCGCAGATGACGTTTGAGGCAAACGGCAATTCTGTAACGGGAACCTCGGTGGAGATATTCGCAGCGCTGGTGAACGATCTTGACGTTGACGTCGCCGGGGTGAACTGTTCACTGTCGCCCCGCGAAATGTTACCTGTGTTTTTGCGGCTCTCAAAAACCTGTCGCCTTCCCCTGAGCGTTGAACCTAACGCCGGTAGCCCCGAGCTACTGGAAGAGCAACTTGCCTACGGCGTCGGTCCGGAGGAATTCGCCGTGTACGCGGCCGATTTTGCAGAGGCTGGAGCCAACCTTATCGGGGGTTGTTGCGGAGCAGGCCCGGATCATATAAAGGCGATGTCGGGCTACCTTGGCAAAGCCAAACCCCGCAGGCGAGAGCCCTTCCCGGGCCTGTTCCTCACATCAAGAACGGTCATAAACCCTGTAGCTCCCTTTCTGGTGATAGGAGAAAGAATAAACGCCTCGGGCAGGAAAGAAATGCAGGAGCAAATACAGAAAAGGAATTTCGGCATGATGGCGGCGCTCGCCCAGGATCAGGAACGGGAGGGGGCGCTGGCTATCGATGTGAACCTGGGCATCGAGAAACTGCTGGACACAACCTGTGTTGCCGCCGCCTTCAGGGAACTGGACCGTATATCCTCGTTGCCCGTCGTGTTCGATGTTCAGGAACCGGGTTTTCTGGAAACCGCTCTTCGGGAATATCCGGGAAGGGGTCTGGTGAACTCCGCTCTGGCCAGAGAAGAGCATCTTGCACCCAGGCTGGAACTGCTCAAAAAATACGGGGGAATGCTTGTAGTCCTTGCAATGGAAAAAGATATTCCGGAAACGGCGCAGTCGCGTTTCGGCGCCGTCAAGAAGGCCGTCGCAATTATCAGGGAGCACGGCGTTGACCTGGACCGCGTCTTGTTCGATCCGCTGACGCTACCGGCCGGGGCCGGAAAAGACTGGCGGACGACAATTGAAGCATTGCGGCTCATGCAGTCAGCAGGTCTGGGAAGCTGCATCGGGTTATCCAACCTCAGTTTCGGCATGCCCGCAAGAGGAGCAGCCAATGCTGCGTTTTTGTCGCTTTGCGTCGATGCGGGCCTTGACGGAGCCATCATGAACACAGCCGAAAAAACCACCATGGCTGTTCTAAACGGTTCTCTCGCTCTTAAAGGGGTGGATATGGCGCCGCCTCAAAACACATGCGCGAATCCACTGGTGAAAAACATCATTCAGGGCAGGCGGCGTAAAGTACTGGAAATAGTCGATGAGGAGCTCAAAAAAAGCGACCCTCTTTACGTTAGTCAAAACGTGCTTGCCCCGGCCATGCAAGAAGTAGGTAGCAGATATTCGGATGGGAGCATTTTTCTGCCCCATCTCATTCTGGCGGCTGAAACGGTGGAGCCGGCCTTCGACTATCTTAACGGGCTGGCGGGGGGGAAAGTCTCAGGGGGTAGAGGCAAAATCCTTATGGCTACGGTAGAGGGAGACATTCACGACATAGGCAAAAAAATAGTAGCTACGGTTTTAAGAAGCGGATTGTACGAAGTGATCGATTTGGGCAAAGACACGCCCGCCGAAAAAATAGTATCCGAATGCAAAAAGCAGCGGCCCGATATCGTGGGCCTGTCGGCGATGATGACTACCACTGTTGGGCAGGTAAAGGATGTTGCCGACCTTTTAAGAGATGAAGGCCTCGATGTTCCGGTCATGGCGGGTGGGGCTTCCATGAACGAAAACCTGGCGGAACGGTTCGGGGTTCTGTGGGCCCGGGACGCCATGGGAGCGCTGGCCATTTGCGGTGAGTTGGAAAAAAACACAAAGATCGTAAAACAGCCGGCACACGGGGCGGGACGCTAAGAAACAGGAGATGCAGGTGGCAGGCGTCTAAGTGGAGTACAGGGCCATCATGCCAGGCGAAAAGGGGGACCATGCAAATGAAAGTCACCGACAGGATACAGCAGAAAAAGATCCTTTCCATTGAGGTGCTCCCACCCAACAGAGGGCAAAACATAGGAGAGATATTCGACGTTATAGACAATCTCGCCGATTTTCCTATAGATTTCATCAACGTAACAAGGCATCCGGCCGAGATCGACTACCTGGAACTCCCTGATGGAATAGTAAAGGCTCCAAGGATCAGACGCCCGGGAACGGTTGGAGTAACGGCGGCGTTGATGAAGCGCTACGATATGGATGTCACGCCTCATATTCTGTGTTACGGAATGAACAGGGCCCAGATCGAGGACATGCTGATAGACCTTAATCTTCTTGGAGTGGACAATCTCTTTGTTCTCAGGGGGGAATACGAGAACCCGCAGAACAAAGAATCTCAAAACGCATACAAAAACGCCTCCGGGCTTGTAGGCCAGGTCCAGGCAATGAACAGGGGAGAATACCTGTATCCCTGCGATAACGCCGTTCCCTCGGATTTTTGCATCGGAGTGGCGGCCTACCCCGAAAAGCATTATGAATCCGTCAACCCGGAAAGCGATATGGATCATTTCATGGAAAAAGCCGCGCTCGGAGCAGAGTACGCAATTACGCAGATGTTTTTTGACGCCGGCCATTACAGACGGTTTGTGAAAAAGGCTCGCGACGCCGGAGTTGGAATTCCCATAATTCCGGGAATAAAACCAATAGCCAACCTGCGGTCGCTTTACAATATTCCCGGAAAATTCTTTGTAGACATACCCAACAATTTTCTGCAGGAAATGCAGAGGGCTGGTTCGGCCCAGAAGGAATTCGAAACGGGCGCCGACTATATGGCGAACCTGGCCCGCGAGTTGCTGGATTTCGGGGCGCCGGGTATTCACGTTTTTACGATGGGCAGAGGAAAATCCACACGAGCGCTTCTTGAACGCCTCTACCCCTTAACAGATCTGG
>CAZBLL010000227.1:0-2972 GCA_964492625.1 uncultured Synergistaceae bacterium | reverse complement strand
CTGTTTTTCGCCGAAACAACGCCCACGGTTACGCTGCTTTCGAAACCGAACGGGTTACCTATTGCTATGACCCATTCTCCCACCCTGACGGCGTCGGAATCACCCAGTTCAACCACGGGCAGATCTTCAGCCTCTATCCTCACGACCGCAAGATCGAACGTGGGATCGGACCCAATTATTTCGGCCGTATGGACCTCGCCGCTGGAAAGAGTGACGGTTATCTTGTCTGCTCCCTCGACAACGTGATTGTTGGTAAGAATGTAACCGTCATCGGTAACTATGAAACCCGAACCCTTTCCACGCATCGGCTCAGTGCGGTTGAATTGTTCGAACTGCTCCCCGAAGAACTCCCGGAAAAAGGGGTCATCGGGAAACGGCGCCATGGATCGCGTCACCATTGTTTCCGTATCGATATTGACTACCGCAGGCGACACGTCCTCGACGATTTCCGCCACCGGATTGCCTGTGTATATATCCCGGGCGTTCGATTCGCCCGGATGCAGACAAATACACAGCGCCGCAACGATGAAAAGCGTTGCAAAGATTTTGAGATGTCCATTTACTTTCATTTCGCCACCTCCATGGCAACCCATCCTGTTTGAACTTAGTCTACTGTAGAGGGGCCGCCCGGGGCATCGTAAATTCTACCGAAATCATATCTCCAGCCTTGAATCCCAGAAGGTCGGAAGCACTGCCCCTGTTGACGGCTATCGACACGTAACCCCAACTGTCTTCGAGCACCACCATTTCGCCCGAAGACACATCGGCGAAGGTTCTGCCCACTGGAATGCTGAAAAGCCATCCGCAGCTTATCCGGATCACTTCGCCGCCTTTTTCCTGGAACCATGACCATGGAATGTTGGTGCGGACAGTTCCAAATGTATCTATGCATACCACGGAACCGTTGACCTTGGCTGAATATCGAACTGGCGGCTCAACCGGATAGGGCGCAAGCTCTCCCGCAGCGATTTCCGGCCCAACCGATTCCAGAGGCGCTCCTCCAATGAGATCGGCTACCACCGGGGCCATGATATCCCGGGCCTGAAAGGTAGGAGACGTAGCGTCCAGTTCGAACCTGCCCGTTTCAACCGCGTGGCATGACGAAACGCCTCCGAGCCGCTCCAGGGCCGGCAGGAGAAGGCCGTTGTCAGGGCCAACGATTATGTCGCCTCTCGACGCCTGTGCGGCCAGTATGCGCCTGACAGTACCGACCCCCGGGTCAACCACGGCCAGGTGGACGCCCGTCGGCATGTACTGAAGAGAACCCGCCAGCATCCATCCTCCCGTAATAATGTCGAACGGCTGTATCTCATGGCTGATGTCGAGGAGCGGAACAGCGACCCCCCGCCTGAGAAGCAGGCCTTTACAACAGGCCACCGACTCGTCCGCCAGGCCGAAATCGGAAAGAAAGGTCACACACTGAAGGTTCGCCATATCTGCTCACTCCCCGCACAAAGGCTTTATCTGTATTTTTAATGTATCATAAAATCACAAGCGGCATACCTCTCTTGAAAGGCCTGATATCATGAACCGCTGTTCTCCCCGCTACTTTTACCGCATATTGCTTGAAAATCTGGGCCGACAGAACTGGTGGCCAGCCGATACGATGGACAAAATGTGTATTGGAGCTATCCTGACGCAGAACACGGCATGGACCAATGTCGAAAAAGCGCTGGCGCTGTTGAAAAACGAACGGGTTCTTTCTCTGAAAGCCCTGGCCGAAACGCCGGTGAAAACAGTAGAAACCCTGATAAGACCATCGGGTTTTTTTCGGCGGAAAGCGCTGTATCTGAAAGAGTTCGCCGCGAAGATCACAGGGGAATACGGCTCGCTGGAATGTTTTTTTGAACTGCCGCTGAAACGAGCCAGAACGGTTTTGCTTCTGGCGAAGGGGGTTGGGCCGGAAACCGCCGACAGTATCCTTTGCTACGCCGGGAGGTTCCCTGTCCTGGTGGTGGACGCCTACACACGCCGTATAGGCTGCCGGCTTGAATGGTTCGATTGTGAGGCGGGACCGCCCCGCTATGAAACGATGCAGGGTTACCTGACGGAACGGCTAGACGAAAACGCAGCGACCCTGGGAGAATTTCACGCCCTCGTTGTTTCACTGGCCAAATCGTTTTGCCGTAAAAACCCTTTATGTCTTTCGTGTCCCCTCCACGAATTCTGTGCAACGGGCTCCGGAGAATCAGCCTTTTCTGCGACGCAGGGCAATAAACCCCGAAAGGCAAAACCACCCAAAACCGAGAGCCAGTCCGCCTGTAAAAAGTAGGGTGTCCGATAAACCTACTTCGGATGGGCCGCCGTCCCTGTAGGAATCGAGAATAAGGCGGCCGCCTGAATACAGAAAAATGAACAGCGGCATCAGGACAGCGGGGCGCGCTGCTGGAGTTCTTTTCCACGGGAAATACTTGTGCTCGATATAAAACAGGAAGGCCAGCAACAGGGCGCACCATCCGGAGTAATATAACTGCACCGGATGCCTCGCCGTCGTCGGAACAACTTCCGGAAAAACCACGCCCCACGGAATATCCGTGGGGCGGCCCAGACAACATCCATTCATGAAACATCCTATCCGTCCAACAACTATCAAAAGCGCGGCCGGAAGTGCGGCGCTTTCGGCGAAAGGCGCGATAAGCGGCCACTTCCCTTGAAAAGAAAAGAAGGCCAGCGCAGCCAGACCTCCGCCCCAGAAACCGCCTGCGGCCGACAGCCCACCGAAAAGAATCAATTCGGCAACTGTTTTTTCCTGTCGCATAATCGGGGAGGCGTCCAATATCCAGCCTGCTCTGGCGCCGATGAACATGCCCATCATTGTGATCGCCATCAGAGTCCTGACAAAATCGTCTTCCAGCCCGTAAAGATTTACAGCCCTTTTCCTTGTCCAGAGAACGGCCAGGGCCAGGGCCAATGACCACATGACGTAGTATGTCTGAACGGGCCAGGGTCCCAGGTCCAGGAGAACAGGGTGC
>CAZBLL010000226.1:0-3005 GCA_964492625.1 uncultured Synergistaceae bacterium | reverse complement strand
GCTGGGTATCTGGAACGGATGCCCGAATGTCCGTCGGGCGGTGAGCTGTTCTGGATGGCCGAAAGTGACGACGCAACCTTCAAGCGCGTGGGCTGTACGGTGCACCTTCCGGGTGATGCGGCGGAGCCGGAAGAACCGGAACAGAGCGCACTGTTCGATACGCCGCTTTCCGACCCCTCGATTCTGGGAGATATGATTTTCGTAAACGGCTCGGAAAGCAACTGGACCGTTACCGAAGACGGCTTGCTGGTGGATCCCGACTCACATCACGATCAGGTTCTTTTCCGTGGTACAGAGGGGACCGATTACCGCATTACACTTGATGCGACGCTTCTGTCGGGCCAGGGCCCCTATGGCTACGGGATAGTCTACAGGGGGACCATTGACGAAAACGATCGTCTCGACGGCTACAGGTTCCAGTTCGACCCCGGCGCCGGAAAGAAATTTCTTTTCAAGCGGGTGTCCGATACATATTCCGAAAAGACGATAGCCTCGGCCAACATGCCCAAGGATTTCGACGTAAACGCGCCGCATACCGTTACAGTGGAAGTGAGCGGAAACACTCACACGGCGTATGTCGACGGTGTGGAAGTGCTCTCCGTAACCGACGACACCTATGAAAGCGGTATGGTGGGGCTGCGAAAATGGGACGTCAGCAACCCGGAAGCGGAAGTCCTGTTCGAGGACCTGGTCGTAGAGGCGCTACCCTGATTACACCGATGGGCGCGAGTTTCAGGCCCGGGACAGCTTTTCCAGTTCATTCAGCACCTTTTCCGCGTGTCCTGCGGCCTTGACGTTGGTCCAGGTCCTGGCGGTCATGCCCCTGGGGTCCACCAGTATAGTGCTGCGCACGACCCCCATGCTCTCTTTTCCGTACATCTTTTTTATGCGCCACACGCCGTAGGGCTCCATTACCGTTTTGTCCGGGTCGCTCAGCAGGATGACCGAAAGCGAGTGTTTGTCGATGAACCGTGTGTGGCTGGCGCAGGAATCGGGACTTATGCCCACCACCACAGCGTTCAGCCTGGCAAACTCGTTCTCCAGCGCCGTGAACTCCAGCGCTTCAAGCGTGCATCCGCTCGTGTTGTCTTTGGGGTAAAAGTATAGGACCACCCATTTTCCGAGAAAATCGTCAAGACAGACCTCCCGCTCCCCTGCGTCCTTAAGGCAAAAGGACGGTGCGCGCGTTCCTTCCTCTATCATGGCGTTTCCCCTCCCGGTTACGTTTCTGTCAATTGGTCCTTTTCGGCAGATAATTTACCGGATTCCTGTGTTTGCCGCCAGTTACAACCTCGAAATGCAGATGATTGCCGGTTGCCCTGCCGGAACGTCCCACCAGAGCGATTTTCTGGCCCTTGCCCACCCGCTGGCCTTCTTTTACAAGAATTCTGAGGCAATGTGCGTAACGGGTAAACATTCCGTCGCCGTGATCAAGCAGCAGGACGCGTCCGTATCCTCTTCGCCATCCCGCCCGCACGACGACGCCTCCCCTTGCGGCCTTTATCGGTGTTCCCGAGGGCGCCGATATGTCTATGCCTGTATGAAAGCGGCCGCGGCGCCAGCCGAAAGGCGAGTAAAGCACACCGTCAACGGGCCAGATCAGTGAATCAGTTTCAACCTGCCTCTTTTTCGGCTGTTTCGGCGCCGGCAAAGGTATGCCTTCGTCCGGCTGTGTGTATCTTTCGCTTGTCGATTTGCCCTGCTTCCGTGCGCGGACCTCAGCTATGGTTTCCAGGACCGAATTTTCGTCACGGGGGATATACAGCGTGTCTCCCGTACTTATTCCGGCTTCGGACCGAATTTCGTTGGCCAGCAGAATGGTCCCGGGAGAAAGACCGAATTCAAGGGAAAGAGTATCTATGGATTCTCCGGGTTCTACCTTATGAGTGGTCCAGGGCAGTTCGGCGGCGGAAGAAAGGGTCGGGCAGAGCCCGCACAGTAGAAAAATCATAAATACGGTAAGTAAACGGAAACGATACAACCGGCAACCGCCTCCTTTCTCATGCAAAGGCTGTTCCTGATCGGCTGTAAGCCATGTTGAACAATAACCCAAGCAGCGCGGTCAGGCAAGTACCGCGGCGGCGCACGATCGTTTCCAGGGGCAGGACGGGCATCTTCCCGGCGAAGGTTCAAAAGGCCCCGTTACGGCTTTTTCGGCTGCTTCGGCAATTTCGGTCCTGACACGTTCCATGTCGTTTCTAATCTCCACGGGGCGATCCACACCCTCGCGGAGCATGCAAAGCGAAGCCCTGATCGGGATATCGCCGAAACGTTCACGAATAGCCAGTGCGTAGGCCGTGAGCTGGTCTTCGTAAAGGCCTTCGGGAGCGTCGTTTTCCAGGGTAATTTTGTAGTCGGTCAAGAAAATCTCACCCCCGTCCCTCCAGAGGGCGTCGATGCTTCCCACCAGGAACAGCTGGTCTGCGACCGCTATCCTGAAAGGCGCTTCGCGTTCCAGATGTTCGGACCCTCTCATTGCTTCGGCTGTCGGCGAATCGGCAAAATATTCCAGCCATCCCCGCAGCATGGAAGTTCTGTTTTCGTCCCTCCATACGGGTCGCAGGTGGACCGGCAGGACGGAGGCGGTCTTTTCGGAGGCTGTTTTCCCCGGCAGCCATTCGGCCAGAGTCGAGGGGTCCAGGTCCCAGTGCTTAAGTATCCAGTGGGCCAGACTGCCCAGGTCAGGGCCTCCGTGGCCGTCCCCGGCGGCGGGGCTTTCCCATGATATTTCCATCCCCTGCCTGTGGCGCATCCTGAAGGCGTAGGGGCAGTACCGCATCAGAGCCCAGGATGTGGCGCTGATGCGTGTAAGGCCGCGGCGCGGAGTGTGCGGTAAAAATGCGTCGGGAGGAGAACTTTGTTCCGGTTGATGGTTTCTGCTTCGGCTCGGCGGTTCCGGCGGTGGTGAGACAGCCGGTATGTCCAGCGTTTCCGCCAGCCGTTCCATACATGAGCGTCTAGGGAAAGAGACCCCGTTTTCGTCGTCCGATTCTCGTCCCGCAGCG
>CAZBLL010000225.1:0-3070 GCA_964492625.1 uncultured Synergistaceae bacterium | reverse complement strand
ACCGGGAAGTCGGAGGCTTGACTGTGTGACAGGTTCCGAAAAATCTCCGCCTGGCGGCGAAACGGCGTTGATAACCGAAATTGAACCGTTTCTTTCCGGGCTTCCAAGCGGTTTCGCTCTTCCCGCACGTTCGTAGTACTGCGAGAGTCGGGAGCCCAGATAGGCGGGATAACCCTCTTCTCCCGGCATCTCCTCAAGCCTGCCGCCTATCTCGCGAAGGGCTTCCGCCCAGCGAGAAGTAGAATCGGCCATTATGGCTACGTTCTTGCCCATATCCCTGAAATATTCACCAAAGGTCATTCCCAGATAGATACTCGCCTCTCTGGCCGCGACAGGCATATTGGAAGTGTTTGCTATAAGGATCATTCTGTCCATCAGGGGTTCGCCGGTCGAAGGATCTATTAGTGTTGGAAACTCCTCAAGTACTTCCGTCATCTCGTTACCCCGCTCTCCGCACCCGATGTAGATTATCACATCTGCATTGCACCACTTTGCAAGGGATTGCTGGGTAACGGTTTTACCGGTGCCGAATCCGCCGGGCACCACTGCAGCCCCTCCCAGCGCTACAGGGAAAAGCGTGTCAATTATTCGCTGTCCCGTAACAAGAGGTTCCGAAAGATCCATTTTACCGGCTACCGGTCTGGCGCGCCTGACCTGCCATCGCTGGGATAGTCCGGCCCTTAGGCCCTCTTCTGTTGTGCACAGAATATCGCTTACGGAATAATCGCCCCCTGGTGCGATAAAATCAACACTCGAAGGAACTGTTCCAGGTGGCGCCATGACCATATGGGTCATGGCTGAACCTTCTTTGACCTCGCCTATAACATCTCCCGGCTCCAGTGAATCGCCGACGCCGACAACGGGGGTAAACGGCCATTTCCGGTCGGGCGCAAGATTTGGAGCGTCGGAGCCTCTCTGTATGAAACAGCCGTTTCCCGAGATCAATTCAAGCGGTCGTCCGATACCATCGAAAACATTTCCCAGGAGACCGGGACCCAGATCCACAGAAAGCAATTCTCCTGTAAACCGGATATCTTCCCCGACCCTGAGCCCTTCCGTATCCTCGTATACCTGGATATCAGAGACATCTCCGTCGATCCGGATCACTTCACCAAGCAGACCTTTTTCGCCTACACGCACTACCTCGTAAAGGAAAACGGGGAAATCGGTCCACCCCTTGACCACAGGCCCGAAAATACCTTGAATACGACCCTTACCCGACATTATTCCACCTCATTCCATACCGGGCTCGATGTTGGGAAAAATGATCCAGGATGGCTTTTTGCGCATTTCAAGCATTTTTCTGTATTGCTCGGGGGTCTGTTCGAACCAGTCCTTTTCTACAATCACAAAGGCCACCTCGTCACCTAAAAACCGGGTATAGCAGCCGGGCAAATCCCTGGGGAACTCGCAAACTACAGGCTCGAAACCGAGGAGAGCCCAAAGGTCCACAAATATCTGCCTGCCCAGCACCACTGCCCTTTCCGTTCCATGTTCCCTTTTCACGAACGATCACCTTCGCCCGGAAAGGTCAGGCGCAACATTATGTCGCTAGCTGAAAACCCCATCGCAATGCCTACGGAGGTAATGTGAAGGTTGTTCCATTCCAGTATCTGTCTCGCGGCGTAACCCATTGCCACCTCTATGCCCAAAGGGTTTTTCCTAAGCATGGAGCACTGCCAGAGAGTGAACGTGTCCGATAGTTTCCTCTGGAAATCAGCAGGACCGGTTACCCTGTTTTTGCCGAAAATAGCCGACCAGGGCGTCCCCGCCAGCAGATCCTCTATGGATTTGGTTTGCATAAGACGTTTCTGCTCGATATGGGCGCCGCCAGGCAGAAAGGCCCCTGAGGCTTCCGCCATATCCACTTTTCCCGTTTCGGTCCTTCTCCAGATGTTTATGTTCCAGATATCCACTACCCTGCCGAGGTACTCTGCTACCAGACGCGCGTTTGAACCCCTGCCTTTTTTCAGTAGTTTTGTAAAGTAATCCAGAAAAAGAGAAAGAAATTTTCGTTCCGCCCTCACGACATTGCCCGCAATTTCAATATCTGAAAAGGAGGCCGCCAGCGCCCTCGCTACTGCGTGCCCGTTGGCGAAACAGTGATCCATAATTTCCTGAAACCCCTCGCATATCCAGAGCGAATGATAGAAATCTCGGGAAAGCGTTCCATAGCCGTGCCAGAGGGGTTCCGGACCCCGGAACCCCTCCTGGTCGAACGATCGGATCAGAAGCCTGGAATTGTGGAGATCTGCCCGGGAAAGGAGAACTTCGAACAGAACCTCTGGTTCTCCCTGGGCCATATTTCTCGCTTTTTGAAGTTTGTCAGATGCGCCGAGGGCCAGCGCGGTTTCTATTCGCTGGTACACAGAATGAGGGTTCTGGACAAGCTCTCTTCGAAAAGTTTTGCCGTAGGAACTTTCCAGCAGAAAAACCTCAAGATCCTGTAGCGTTCCCGACGCCAGCCTGGTGAAGCTTTTCCTGCCGAAAAAACCTGAAATTCCGGCCCTCAGCCTGGCGTTAAGATACGCGTAGTTCCCGGGAGAGTTCATCGACCTTTTCCAGCGCCTGTGTGAGTTTTTTTGAAAACCGTATCTTTGTTTCCCCGGAAACGATGTTCCACATCGTCTTGAATGACATATCGAGCAGACGTCCTTCTGTAGCTGCGTCGGAAACGACGCAGCCCCCCCATTTGCCTTCCAGGTTTTCACGAACCTCGGCAATCTGCTCAAGTTCAGGAACAAAAACGGCTTCCCCCCGGTGAACACATACCACTATGCTGTCTCCAATGGCTTGCGCTCCCCGTTCCACAAGGACACCCATCATGTTTTTGTATATGCCCCTATCCTTTTTTATATCTTCCAGTCGCTCGGAAACATGGTCCTCGACTTGTGAAAACATGGACCCCATTCTTTCCAAAACGTTTTTTCTGAAGGAGGAAACCGCGCTGAGCATGATGTCTTCTTTTTTGCTCTCGTAGATTTCCCTGTGGGTGTTTCTGATACAGGCCACCTCCCGTTCGGAAGCAACCCGGCTTCGCGCCGTCAACTCGGCCATTTCGTCCTCGAAG
>CAZBLL010000224.1:0-3080 GCA_964492625.1 uncultured Synergistaceae bacterium | reverse complement strand
CCGTTCGAGGGCCTCCAGGCCAACATGTACAGGGCTTCCGCAACCAATACGGACGTTCGCGACCCGGAGGCCCTTATGAAAGCCAACGCGCTGGCCAACGACATGGGGCTTGACTGCGACCACACGAGCGCGGCGGTGGCCTGGGCCATGGAATGTTTCGAAAAGGGAATCATCGATGCAGGAGAAACCGGAGGGCTGGAACTTCGTTGGGGCGACGGCGAAGCCATGGTGGACCTTATCCGTCTGATCGGCGAACGGAAGGGCTTTGGCGAACTGTTCTCGGATGGCGTAGTGGCCGCCGCTCGCCAGGTGGGTCGCGGAAGCGAACGACTGGTTCCGGAAGTCCGTGGCAACGCGCTGATGGAAGCCGGGATGCGCTCTCATCCCGCATGGGCGCTTGGCATAGTCACCAGCGCAAAGGCCGGAGGACACCTCAGGGGAGCGCCCGCCCAGGAATATCAGATGGAGGCGGGGCTTGTCTCCCACGAAACCGCATCCCGCCTTTTTGGAATAAGGGACCCTGAAAACCTCTCCCACGCCGACAGGGCCCGGCTGGTTGTATGGCAGGAACGCTACAAGGCCGTTATAGACTGCATGGGGATATGCTGCCTCTCCTCCGTATGGATGGATGTGGAGGTTTTCCAGCCTGATGAAATAGCCGAACTATACTCTGCTCTTACGGGAACCGAAACCAACGGGAACGAGCTTATGGAAACCGGGGAAAGGATAGTTCAGATGGAACGGTCCTATAATGAAGATTTTGCAGGGTTCGACCGCAGGAACGACCTGCCTCCCGAAAAACTCCTTGAACCGGTTTCGGCAGGGAGATACGAAGGCTCGTCGATAGACACCGACTCCTGGAACATCATGCTGGACGAGTACTATCGCCTGCACGGCTGGGACAATGAAACGGGCAACCCCGACGCGGAAACAGTCCGCCCCGCGAAATTGCCCGGGATCGCAAAACTTATGGAGGCCCGCCGATGAAACCACCGCATATAGACGTTAAATGCTGCATAGCATGTCACTTGTGCGAAACAGCCTGTTCCTTCGCCCTTGTCGGCGCCTTTCAACCCTCCCGAGCCGCCGTCAGTGTGGAAAACGACAGGGAGGAACTGCCCGTCGTGCGTATTACGGACACCTGCGCCTGCACCACGTGCCCGCGGGATAAAAACGGCCAGCCTCTTTGCGTGGCGTTCTGCCCGACGGAAGCTTTGTCGACGGGTTAGTCTGTTCCGATCATTACGTTGAAAACCTTTCGATACTCTGTTGAGGTTTCTTTTTCTCTTTAAATCATATACCGACCTATAACGGTTTTCAAATCGTTTTTCTAGACGCTGATATTCCTGCAGCGAGTCTCGGGGAGGAAAAACGTGCATAACAGCGCCAGAGCCGAACACCCCAGGCAGAATGCAAAAGCCGCGCGGTACTGGGCAAGAGCCGGAGCGGCCTGGAGCGCCTCGATGATGAAACCCATTCCGGTGGTTATGAGCGCCGATCCCAGAAAAGCTCCCATGTTTATTACCGATATTGCCACGCCAGTTACCCGGGGCGACTGTGTCTCCTTGGCGACAGCCCAGCTCAACACGTAGGCCGTGGCCGAAAAACCTATGACGAAAAAGAGCGGCTTCAACGCCGTAAGGGGCGGCTTTCCCCCTCCCCAGAAAACAAGAAAGGCCCAGGCCAGGGTGGAAAGCAGGGTCATGCCGAAAAGGGGGGGCTTCCTGCGTCCCACTTTGTCGGACACCCAGCCTGTAAAGAACCCGCCCCCCATTACGCCCTAGACTACCCAGGCTACGTACACGGAAGCCCTGGCGCCGTCCATTCCGTAGACCTCACGCAGGAAAGAGCCTCCCCATGCGCCCGAAAAACCAAGGTAGATTCCAGACAGGCATCCCAGAAACACGAAGTTTGGCCATGTCCTCCAGCATTTGAGGACAGTTACCAGCCCCTCCAGCAGTTCTCTTCCGCCGACATGTTCCGCCGAACCCTGTTTCTGCGTCTCGTTTATGGGAGGCCAGCCCATAACCGAAGGCGAATTGCGGATCATCAGATAGCAGGCGGCCGCTACGGCAAGAGAAAAGAAACCTATACCGGCGAAGGTCGTACGCCATGTAAAGGCGGCCACAGCCATGGCCAGAGGCGTCTGCGCCATGACGCCGCCCAGATTGCCTATGAAATTGGTGCAGCCGGACATGGTGGCGAACTCTCTTTCACGGAACCAGCGGGACTGTATCTTGAGGATGCACACGAACACCGTTGAAACACCTATCCCCACCATAAAACGGCCCAGAAAAAGCAGACTCTGGCTATGGGCCGCGCCGAAAACAAGCGAACCCAGCCCCGCAAGGAGCATTCCCGCCGTAACCGTTTTCCTGGCGCCCAGGGAATCGGCCAGTATGCCCACAGGTATCTGCATAATCATATAGGCGTAAAAGTACATGCTGGCCAGAAAACCAAAGGACGACGCGCTCAAACCGAACGCGGACTGCAGATCGGGCCGCACCACGCCCGCAGCGAGCCGGTGAAAAAACACCACCATGTACGAAAGCACCATTATTCCCCAGATGATCCAGCGATACGAAAGCCCGGGATTTCCCGCTCTGTCCTTCATTCAATGCACCAGCCCTTTTTAAAAAATATTGTCATATTGACAATTTCTTGTAAATACCTATCCTGACCATATGTCGTCATTTGGGGAGGGAGGACCTTGCATCCTCTTGTTCGTGGCTTGAAACCTGTAGTGAAGGGATTGGCCCTTGCCCTGGGACCCGATTACGAAATAGTCCTTCACGACGTAACGAACACGGACCATTCTATCGTAGCCATCGAAAACGGCCACATCACCGGCCGCAAGATGGGCGACCCGCTTACGGACTTTGGCCTTTTTCCACTGAAGAAAGCGGAGAAGAACAGCTCCGACTTCTTCGCCAACTTCCTCACCCGTTCGGCCGACGGCCGACGTATCCGCGGAAACACCCTGTTCATAAGGGACGAAGACGAAACGATAGCGGGATACCTCTGCATCAACTACGACATGACCAAAGCCGAGGTCATGAAAAGCGTAGCCGAACAACTTA